>JAFZBC010000073.1:0-2017 GCA_017561965.1 Oscillospiraceae bacterium | reverse complement strand
CACAGCTGCTCGCTGCGCAGATTCATTCGCTCAATAACGACCGGAAAAAAACCGAGCTGGAGATCACGGACGAGATTCTTGACGTGATCCGGCAGCATCCGGAAACACTTTCGGAGCGCGTGCTGGTCTTTGCCGGAGAAAACTGGCATCACGGGGTCATCGGCATTGTCGCGGCGCGGCTCATGGAGCGCTTCGGCAAGCCCTGCTTCCTGATGTCGCAGGAGGAGGACGGCTACCGCGGCTCTGCCCGGAGCTTCGGGGACTTCTCCGTTTTTGAATGTCTGAAAGCCTGCGAGGCGCATCTGGTGCGCTACGGCGGGCATCCCGGTGCGGGCGGCTTTACCGTCCTGCCGGAGAATAAGGATGCCTTTATACAGGGGATCCGTTCCTATGCGGCGGCGCATAATCCCGTCATGCCGGTTATGACCGTTCATGCGGAGCGCGCGCTGGAGCCGCAGGCGCTGACGCCTGAAAACGTCGCGGGTCTGCGGATCATGGAACCGTTCGGTGCGGGAAACCCGAATCCGCTGTTTGTACTGCCCGGCATGACGGTCGCGGAGGTTGTGCCGCTGTCCGGCGGTGCGCATACCAAGCTGCGGCTGCGCAAGGGGACGGCACAGTGCGAGGTGCTGCTGTTCCGGATGAAGCCGGAGGAAACCGGCATCCGCAGCGGCGAGGTGCTGGACTTTCTGATCGCCGCGGATGTGAAGGAATACCAGGGCAGACCGTCCCTCACGCTGCGTGCGGAGGATTGGCGCAGCTCTGCAAAGGAGCAGGAGCAGGCGATCGCCGCACAGTCGGCGTATGACGCCTACCGCCGCGGGGAACCGCTTCCGGCGCCCGCGTATTATCAGCGGATGTGTCCGCACCGGCAGGATCTGGTATCGGTGTATCAGCTGGTACAGCGGATGCCGCTCACGGTTTCGCAGATCTGCCGCCTGATGCAGAGCAAGGGCATGAACCGCTGCCGCGCCCGCATGATCGCGGATATTTTCAGCGAGCTGAACCTGCTGCGCTATGACCCGGTGACGGAAACGCTGTCCAGGCTCCCTGTCACGCAAAAACGGGAGCTGAATGAATCGGAGGCGTACCGGAAGATTCTGACACTTGCAAGGGAGAACGCTTCATGAAGCAGTATATTGTCGATGCGTTTGCGGAGCATGCATTTTCGGGCAATCCCGCAGCCGTCTGCGTGACGGATACGCCGCTGCCTGATGATCTGATGCAGAAGATCGCGGTCGAGAACAATTTTTCGGAAACTGCCTTTGCGGTTCCGGAACGTGATGCATACCGCCTGCGCTGGTTCACACCGGGCGGCGAGATCGACTTCTGCGGACATGCAACGCTCGGCACCGCATATGTGCTGCACCGGTTTTATCGCCCGGATGCAGGATCGCTCCGGTTCCTGACAATGCACGGCGAGCTGACCGTTCAGTTTGACGGCAGCCGCATCGAAATGGATTTCCCGGCGTATCCGCTACGGGAGATCCCGGTCACGCCGGAGATGACTGCCGCGATCGGTGTGCAGCCGGTTCAGGCATTTGCCGCGCGGGATCTGCTGCTGGTGCTGGATTCCGAGGAGGCTGTCCGCACGCTGACGCCCGATCCCGAAAAGCTGATGCAGCTGGACGGGCTCTGCATTGCCGTGACGGCAGGGGGGACACAGCATGACTGCGTTTCCCGCGTATTTGTACCGAAAATGAAGATCCCGGAGGATCCGGTGACAGGCTCAACGCACTGCCTGATCGCGCCGTACTGGGCAAAGCGGCTCGGCAAAACAGCGCTGACCGCATATCAGGCATCCCCGCGCGGCGGCGTGCTGTATGCAGCCGTCAGCGGTGACCGCGTCAGAATCGCCGGGAACGCCGTGCTCTTTGCGGAAGCGGAGATCCTGCTAGATCGGAGCGCTGAGAGAGGTACTATCATCGGCGATACTGTAACGGTAACGGTTGACAGACCGCTGGGCAGTTATCATCCTGCATATCCGGATCTGTATTACCCGGTGAATTACGGGTAT
>JAFZBC010000072.1:0-15469 GCA_017561965.1 Oscillospiraceae bacterium | reverse complement strand
TTTCCGCCATGCGCCCGATTGCGGAAGCGATTATCACAAGAGGCGGTGTTTCCGTGAAGGAGATCGACCCGAATACCATGGAGGCAAAGAAATGCCCCGGGCTGTATCTCGCAGGCGAGCTGCTGGATGTCGATGCGTATACCGGCGGCTACAATTTGCAGATCGCGTTTGCGACCGGCTTTGCAGCGGCGGAGGCGGCCGCTGCGGCAGGTGCATGACGGACGGAGGTGGCTGCGTTGTACGCTGCTGTCAGACACTCGGAAAGCATTGACGGGATCGCATATGTCATCTCCTCGATCTTTTTTATCATTGTGGCAGTTGCCGGCGCAGTATGGCTGATCGCAGCCGCCGGGACGCGGAAGATCGCGGACTGCATTCAGACGGCTGATCCGCAGTATGAAAAGCGGCTTCAGGATTCTGTTCCGGTGACCGGCCGTGTCACGCAGATCCGCGAGAACCGTGCACGGATCCCGGGGAAAACCGCGTTTCACGATTACCATGTTGCGATTGCCTATAACCGCGACGGCAAAGCGCTGACTGCGCTGTTCGGGCTTACGTCCGAGCAGCCGCTTGCACTGACCGAGGGCAGCCGCGTGAAGCTGCGGCTGTTTCAATATCCGCTGATGAGCACGACGCAGGAGGCGTGGCAGCGTGCGGAATCATCCGTCGGCTTTCTGCCGGACGGGAGCGTTGAATACCGCAGCATCCGCGGGATCTCCGTGGATGAAACCGCGACTGTCATGTTTGAGGAGGATTACCCCGCGTTTGCACAGGCGGAGCGTTCTGCCTATGCTGCGCAGGATCACACCACAGTGCCGAATCTCATCCGTGTGCTCGCGGTGATTTTCGCACTGGTCGGTCTTTCCGTGCTGGCCGGACTGTTCCGGCTGTTTGCAGGATGAACGGAGGACGCGCGTGAAAGAGTTTATGGAATTTCTAGTCATGATTCCCGCTGTGCTGATTTTCCTGCTGGTGATCCTCTTTGTTTCGGCCTATACGAACGAAAGTCCGCCGACACCGGAGCAGATCTCCCTGGACAGGCTGATACACGGTGCCGGTTCCGTGCTCATGCTTATTCTGATCGGGAGCGTGATTTTCGGGGTGTGGGTGCTTGCATGGGAGCATCGCAAAAACGCGTCGGCGGAGAACCGTCCTGTGACATGGGCGGAGCTGAAAAACCGTCCGCAGACGGAACAGGCGCGGGATCCGGAAAAAACAGATAAAATCAAAATGCTGACTGCGGTCGGCATTGCACTGGCGGCGGCGCTGCTCGCAATGATGCTTCTCCGCTAGGAGCATCGGAAAAAGGGAGGAACTATGATTAATTCAGACAATGATGTTTTAACATTTATCGGAGTCGGCTTGACCGGCATTGTCAACTTTGTGTTTTATCTGATTGCATTTTTTGTATTCCTGTTTCTTGCGCGCCGCGCGAAGCGGCGTTTTCAGGAGGACTTATCCGAGCAATCGCAGAAGCAGTACAAGGGCTTCCGGATCGCGACGTTCGTCAGCGGCGGCGTCACGCTGCTGATGCTGCTCATTACGGTCGGTGCGCTGGTGCTGGCATATGTGCTCTGGTGATCCGGCGTGTGCTTTGTCCTGATTTTTACCCCTGAAAGAAAGGTCTGTTTCCATGCTCGATAAAATCATCATCCGCGGTGCCAGAGAACACAATCTCAAGAATATCAATCTGGAGATTCCGCGGGATAAACTGGTTGTGTTTACGGGACTTTCCGGTTCCGGAAAATCCTCGCTTGCCTTTGATACGATCTATGCAGACGGACAGCGGCGCTATATGGAGTCGCTGTCCTCTTATGCGCGGCAGTTTCTGGGACAGATGGAAAAGCCCGATGTGGACAGCATCGAGGGACTGTCCCCGGCGATTTCCATAGACCAGAAAACGACATCCAAAAATCCGCGTTCGACGGTTGGTACAGTCACGGAGATCTACGACTATCTCCGTCTGCTGTATGCGCGCATCGGTACGCCGCACTGTCCGGTCTGCGGCAGGGAGATTGTGCAGCAGACCGTTGACCAGATCACCGAGCAGATTCTTGCGCTGCCGGAGGGGACGAAGCTGCAGTTACTGGCACCGATCGTCCGCGGCAGAAAGGGCGAATATACCAAAGAGCTGGAGCAGGCGAAGAAATCCGGCTATGTCCGCGTGCGCGTGGACGGCAGCATCTATGATCTCTCTGAGAAGATCAAAATGGACAAGAACAAAAAGCACAGCATTGAGATCGTTGTGGACAGACTGGTCGTCAAGGAGAGCATCCGCTCGCGCCTGGCTGACAGCATTGAAACGGCGACCGCACTCACGGACGGGCTTGTGCTGTTTGATATCATCGGCGGGGAGGAGCAGCTCTTTTCGCTGTCCTATGCCTGCCCGGAGCACGGCATCTCCGTGGAGGAACTGACGCCGCGGATGTTCTCGTTCAACAATCCATACGGCGCGTGCGAAACCTGTACGGGCCTCGGTGTGTTTGCGGAATTTGATCCGGAGCTGCTGATGCCGAACAAGTCGCTGTCTGTGCAGGAGGGCGGCTTCAAGGTGCTCGGCTGGAACTGGAAGGATCCGAAATCTGTTGCCAATATGTACGCAAATGCGCTGCATGAGGCTTACGGCGTGCCGCTGGACATTCCGATCAAAAAGCTGACTAAGGAGCAGCGCGACCTGTTCCTCTACGGCACCGGCGACGAGGAGCTGACGCTGCATCAGGCGCCGGAATACGGCGGCGCGACCTATGTTCATCCGTTTGAGGGTCTGATTCCGAATCTGAAGCGGCGCTATCAGACGGCGGGGCAGTGGGCCAAGGACGAGCTTCAGCAGTATATGAGCGAGGTGCCCTGCCCGGACTGCAAGGGCAGACGCTTAAAGCCGGTGTCGCTCTCTGTGACGGTCGGCGGCATTGACATTGACGCGCTCTGCCGCAAGAGCGTCCGCGACCTTGTACGCTTCTTCAATGAGATTCAGCTGACCGAGCGTCAGATGATGATTGCGCGGCTGATTATCAAGGAGATCCGCGCAAGACTGGGCTTTCTGGAAAGCGTCGGCCTCGGGTACCTGACGCTGGCGCGCGCGGCGGGATCCCTCTCCGGCGGTGAAAGCCAGCGCATCCGTCTTGCAACGCAGATCGGCTCCTCTCTGATGGGCGTGCTGTATATTCTGGATGAACCGAGCATCGGTCTGCACCAGCGGGACAATGAAAAGCTGATTGCGACGCTGAAACGCCTCCGCGACTGCGGCAATACGCTGATTGTTGTGGAGCATGATGATGATACGATGCGCGCTGCGGATTATATCGTGGATATCGGCCCGGGTGCGGGCGTTCACGGCGGCGAGATCGTCTGTGCCGGAACGCTGGACGAGATCATCAAGTGCCCGGATTCCGAAACCGGCGCGTATCTCAGCGGGCGCAAAAAGGTACCCGTGCCGGAGATCAGACGGAGCGGATCCGGGGAGGAACTGGTGATCTACGGTGCCTCGGTCAACAATCTGAAAGGCATTGACGTACACTTTCCGCTCGGCAAGCTGATCTGTGTGACCGGCGTGTCCGGTTCGGGCAAGTCCTCGCTGGTCAACGAGGTGCTGTATAAGTATCTTGCATCGCACCTGAACCGCGCGAAGATCCGTTCCTCCGGATACGACCGCATTGAGGGCGCTGAGCTTCTCGACAAGGTCATCTGCATTGATCAGTCACCGATCGGGAGAACGCCGCGTTCCAATCCCGCGACCTATACCGGTGTGTTCGGGGATATCCGCGAGCTGTTCGCGCAGACGCAGGATGCAAAGACACGCGGCTACGGCCCGGGACGCTTTTCGTTCAATGTCAAGGGCGGACGCTGCGAGGCCTGCGAGGGCGACGGCATCGTCAAAATTGAGATGCACTTCCTGCCGGATGTGTATGTTCCCTGCGACGTCTGCAAGGGCGCGCGGTATAACCACGAAACGCTGGAAGTGAAATATAAAGGCAAGACTATCAGCGATGTGCTGGAAATGACCGTTGAGGAGGGCTGCGAATTCTTCTCCGCGATTCCGAAGATCGCCAAAAAGCTGAATACGCTGCGGGACGTCGGTCTTGGTTATATTAAGATCGGCCAGCCCGCGACGACGCTTTCCGGCGGTGAGGCGCAGCGCGTCAAGCTCTCGACGGAGCTGCAAAAGCGCGCGACCGGCCGGACGATCTATATTCTCGACGAGCCGACGACCGGCCTGCATAACGCGGATGTTCACCGGCTGATCACGGTGCTCCAGCAGCTTGCGGATACCGGCAATACGCTCGTCGTGATTGAGCACAACATGGACGTGATCAAGGTCGCGGATCATATCATCGACCTCGGCCCCGAGGGCGGCGACGGCGGCGGCATGATCGTCGCGGAGGGAACGCCCGAGGAGATTGCGGCCTGCGAAGCGTCGTATACAGGACAGTTCCTGCGCGATTATCTGAAATGAGGCATGTTTTCTCCCGCTGCGGCATAGGATAAAACAGAGCGCAGACAACAGTACAAAACGGAGGTGTGTCCGGTGATTTGGGGCATTCATCATATTTCCATGAAATGCGGCACGGCGGCCGAATATCAGCAGGCAAAGGATTTTTATTTGCAGGTACTCGGTATGCGTGTCGTGCGCGAATGGGCTGAGGGCATCATGATTGACACGGGCTGCGGCCTGATCGAGATTTTCTGCAACGGTGCGGGCATCCGCGAACAGGGTGCGATCCGGCATTTTGCGCTGCTGACCGACGATGTGGACAGTCTTGCCGCACGGATCAAAGCAGCGGGCTATGATGTGTTCATCGAGCCGAATGACCGCGTGATCCCGTCGGATCCGCCGTTCCCGCTGCGGATGGCCTTCTGCACGGGGCCGCTCGGCGAGGAGATCGAACTGTTTCGCGAGCTGTAAGAAATCAGGAAACTGAGCGGGGGAGAGCATGGGAACAGAGCACAGCGCAATACTGGAAAACCGCGAAAGACTGCAATTATCCGGCGTTACAGCAATCGACAGCTTTGATGACCGCGCCGTGGTGCTGTATACAAACTGCGGACAGCTGACGATTCTCGGCAGGCAGCTGCATATGCAGCAGATCAGTGTGGAAACCGGGGACGTGATCGTCGAGGGTGAGGTGCAGGCCATGCGGTACAGCGACCGCAGCCGCACGGCGCCGGACGGACTGCTCGGGCGGCTGCTGCGATGACGCCGCATCTGACCGTCGGGCAGGAAATGATGCGTTTTGCGCAGAGCATGCTGCTCGGGCTGCCTGCGGGACTGCTGCTCGATCTGTTCCGGACGCTCCGCGCACTGCTGCCGCATCATGCGCTGACGGTGTTTCTTGAGGATGCACTGTACACGTTTTTGCTGTGCCTGCTGCTGCAATGCTTTGTCTGGATGTATGCGGATACCGCACTGCGCTGGCAGTATGCCTTCGGGGAGCTGCTCGGGCTTTCGGTTTACTTCCTGACAGCCGGGCGCTTATGGGGTCACTTTTTGCTGCGGATCCGCAGACTGCGGCAGCGCATCGGCAGGATGCTGACCGTTCATGCAGAAAAAAACGCGGAACAGAAAAAAATCTCCGAAAGCACTTGACGTTTTCCGCGCTTTGCTGTATAATAAAGCTGTATCTTTATCGGATACGGCAAGAGAGAGGGCCCGCGTCAGTGAACGACGGGCATGTCAGAACGGAGAAAGTGACCATGGAACGGAACAAGGGTATTCGCCGCGAGGCCGCAAAGGTGCGCAGACGCGCCGTTGCGGAGTGGCTGATCACCCGCATTGCAGCCGTCATTCTGCTGATCGCCTGTATCATTTCATTTGTATCGACACAGGCGGCGCTGAATGAAAAGCGGCAGGAGCAGGCGGAACTGGAAGCCGCAATCGAGCAGGCGACAGATGAATATATTGAGCTGGAAAAATTCGTGGAGGCGGATGATCTGGAGGGGTATATGGAAAAGGCCGCGATTGAGGATCTCAATTACGCCTACCCGAACGAACGCCGCTTTTATGACACGTCGAGAAACTAAGCACAGAAAGGATCAGTATGCAGCTGGAAATCGGACAGATCTATGAGGGTCGTGTGCGGAGCATTACGCAGTACGGCGCGTTTGTTGAGGTCAGCGGGGAAACACCGCAGGACAGTGTGACGGGCATGGTGCATATCTCGGAGGTCGCAAATACGTTTGTGAAGGAAATCCGTGATTTTCTGCACGAGGACGATACCGTGCGGGTGAAGGTCATCGGCGTGAATCCGCAGGGCAAGATCAGCATGTCTGTGAAGCAGGCGGCAGAACCGCAGCCGGAGCAGCAGAAGCCGCGCAGACCCCGCGAACAGCAGAAACCGCGTATCTATGAGCCGAAGCGGTCAGTGCCGCAGTCGGAGATGAGCTTTGAGGATAAGCTGCTGCATTTCAAGCAGACCAGCGAGGACAAGATCTGTGACCTGAAGCGGGGCAGCGAGCGCAGAGGCGGCTCCCGCAGCAGAAGAAGCTGAATCGGAATGTTGAGGCCTCCGGATGTCCGGAGGCTTTTTTATACAAATCTGTATCCGGCGGGACGGTTCCGCTGATATGAAAACAGAAAGCAGGCAAATATGAAAGACGATTTTTTCCGCCGCCGCATCATAGATCTTGCGGAACAGGCGGATCGCACCGGACGCTTTACGTTCACGGATTTTCTGACGGAAGCGGAATACGGTGAATATCTTGCCGTGCGGGAGCAGCTCCCGCGCTGCGGCTGTACGGTCTGGGGCGGGCATGAGAACGCCGACCGCGTCATGCTGCGGTTCGGGAGTGCGGAGCAGCTCGGCTATGAGGAGCCGTTCCCGATTGTCTGCGTGGCGGTGCAGCCGGTGCAGGAGAAATTCGCGGAGCAGCTCAGTCACCGCGACGTGCTCGGTGCGGTGATGCATCTTGGCATCGAGCGCGGCCAGACCGGCGATATTCTGACAGAGGGCAAGGCGGCCTATCTGTTCTGCACGCCTGCCATGGGCGATTACATCTGCCGTGAAATGACGCGCGTGAAGCATACGACCGTTTGCTGCACGGTGACGGACACGCTGCCGGAGGCTGCGGAAACGCATTATGAAACGGTGACAGTGCAGGCGGCATCCTCGCGCATTGACGGACTCATTGCGAAGCTGTATCACATGTCCCGCGGGGAGTGCCTGGCGTTGTTCCGTGCGGGAAAGGTCGCGCTTGGCGGTGCGGTGACGGAAAACAGCAGCGCACAGTTAAAGCCCGGGGATGTGGTTTCGGTGCGCGGCTGCGGCAAATTCCGCTATGCGGGCGTCACCGGCACAACCCGCAAGGGCAATCAGATTATCGCACTGGAACGGTTCGTATAACATTTTATTGCAGCGCAGCCCTGTGATCTGTTCACAGGGCTTTGGCATGTCATCTGCAAAAATGACAGAATTGTCACGTTCAAATTCACGGAGCAGTCATAATGACATGGTATCATAAAGACATCAAAACAAACGGAGGAACCCACCATGGAAATTCTGAGAGTTGAAAACGTAGTCAAACAGTACGGCGAGGGCGAAACCGCAGTGCGCGCGCTCGACGGCGTATCCTTTACCGTTGAAAAAGGCGAGTTCGTTTCGGTGATCGGCCCGTCCGGCAGCGGAAAGTCCACCCTGCTGCACATTCTGGGCGGCGTGGATAAGCCGACTTCCGGCAAGGTCTTTATTGACGGCACCGACATCAGTGCGCTCAGCGCGGACAAGCTGGCGGTGTTCCGCCGCCGTCAGATCGGGCTGGTGTATCAGTTCTACAATCTGATGCCGGTGCTGAATGTCGATGAAAATATAGCGCTGCCGCATCTGCTGGACGGCCGCAAGCTCGATCAGGAACGGCTGGACAGCATCGTGGAGCACCTCGGCCTGACGGAGCGCCGGCAGAATCTTCCGGGGCAGCTTTCCGGCGGTCAGCAGCAGCGCGTGTCGATCGGCAGAGCGCTTTACAGCCGCCCGGCGATTCTGCTGGCGGATGAGCCGACCGGCAACCTCGACCGCAAGACCGGCGATGAGATCGCGGCACTTCTGAAAGAATCCAACCGCGTGCAGAAGCAGACGCTGATCCTGATAACCCACGACGAGCGCCTTGCCATGCAGGCAGACCGCGTCTTTTATCTGGAGGACGGCAGACTTGTCCGGAACGAAACCGTCCGGACAAAAATGTAAAAAGCGGGGGACAGAGCCATGAAAAGCAGCAATATTATATTTCAGGTCACAAAGCATTATATGAAGCGCAACCGCCGCCGCACGGTCATTACCTTTATCGGCATTGTGTTCATGGTCATGCTGATGACCTGCGTCTTTGCGGGCAAAAAGACAGCCCTTGCATATCTGGAACAGGTTGCCGCAAAGGATAAGGGCAGCTGGCATATGACGGCCTACGACCTGACACCGGACGAGGCCGACCGCATTGCGGCACTGGAGGACGTCAGTTACATCGGACGCTCCGCGCAGCTCGGACAGCTGGAATTTGCGCAGAGTGCCGATCCGGGATACAAGCCGTTTCTGGATCTCAGAGCCTATTCGCCGGAGTCGCTGGAATTCTTCTGCATCCGGATGAAGGAAGGCCGCTTCCCCGAAAATGCAAACGAGGTCGTGATCAGCAGCTCTGCCGTGGAGGACGGTTCTGCCATTCAGATCGGTGATCATATCAGCGGTGCGTTCTTCCGCAGAACGATCACCGGCATCAACCAGAAAATCAAGGAATCCGTTTTCCCGTCCGATAACCTAGTCCTGCAATACGGCGAAACCGTCGAAGTTTCCGGCAGCTTCATGTCGTATTCCGAGAATCCGAATTATACGGAGGAAAGAGTACCGACCGGTGCAGACGCAGATATGACTGTGGTCGGCATCATGGAAACGCCGTCCTTTGAAAAGAAGGCCGGTGCGTCCTATATCGCGATCTGCGGCATGGACGGTCTTTCACCCAGCCGCGTAAATGCCGCGATCCGCTTTGCGGAGAACCGTTCGGTAGATCCGTTTGAACTGGAGGAGCAGATCCGGGAGATCACCGGAAGGGATACGAAAACAGAAACCAATGATATGCTGCTGGCATTTTCGGCAAACAGCTCTTATAGCGGTTTGAATGAGATGACCGTCATGATCGAGATGTTTTTCACGGTGCTGATTATGGCAGCATCCATGATCCTGATCTACAATGTGTTCAACATGTCATTTGCAGAGCGTGCAAAGTATCTCGGGATGCTCGCATCGGTCGGTGCGACGAAGAATCAGAAGCGGCAGAGTATTTACTACGAATGCTTTGTGTTGTTGATCCCTGCGCTGCCGCTCGGTATTCTGGCGGGGCTCGGTCTGGTCTACGGTGCAATGCATCTGCTGAAGCCGGGGCTTGATACGATTATTTCTCTGACGAGCTTCGGCTTAACGGAAGGCGTTCCGGTGAAACTCTTTGCGGACTGGAAGGCGATCGGCCTTGTGCTCCTGATGAGTGCAGCCACGGTGATGATCTCTGTGCTGATCCCGGCATATCAGATTGGAAAGATCCAGCCGGTCGAGAGCGTGCGCGGCAATGCTGAAATCGCGAAGAAAAAGAATTTTGCGACGAAAACCCGTCTGCTTGCAAAGGGAAAGCCGGAACGTCTGCTTGCAGAAAATGCTGTCAGCAGATCAGGTCATCTGACAAAGGGCATCATCCGCAGCATTGCCGTGTTCAGTGTGCTGACCATGGTGACGCTTTACGGCGCACAGGCTGTCATTCATGTTATGACGGCCATGTCCGAAGACGAGGGCTGGGACTATATTCCGGAAACCTTTGATTATTACGCAATGGCAGAGGATGAAGCTGATTATCAGAATCTTTCTGCACTGGAGAAAAGCAGCATCGTATCTGCATACAAGGAGATCACCGATGGCTTCACATGGCTCAGCAGCTGTTATGTCAGTGATGCGTATATCGACGCGATCAGGGAAATCTATTTGCAGTTTGATAACCACACGGAGGCAGACTGGAATACGTATTATGAAAAGCACGGCGATATCCAGCAGATTCATGTGCTTGCAGTGGACGATGCCGATTTTCAGGCGCTGGCGAAAAGCGGGGATGCGGATATGCAGATTGCCGGTGACAGCAATATTCCTGCCGTTCTGGTTTATAATGAAGCACATCCTTCAACAGAGTATTTCCGGTTCGGATCGGAGAATCACGAATACCGGTATTTCACAGTGGATGACGTGATCAATGTACCGAAGGGCGGTACGATCGAGGTGAAGGGCGACAATATCCTGGAACCCGGTACACCGATGACGGTTGCAGGCTTTGTCACGCCGGAATCCGCGAAAAATCTGTTCCACATCAGCACGGCTGTTCCGTATCTGTTCCTGAACCGCAGTGCATACGAGCTGCTCAGTGAAAATCTGGAGTTTTATTCTCCCTGCATCTTTTTTGCAGCGGATCCTGAAAATAAAGAGAGCGTCGCTGCACAGCTGAAGGAGATCAAAGCGGAAAGCGAGGCGCGCGGCAACAATGTCGCGGTCGGTGAATTCAGCCAGCGCAACATCGTGCTGAGCATCCGGCAGGCGGTGACGGCGATCGTGCGTGTGCTTGCATACAGTTTCACGGTGCTGGTTTCGATGATCTGCCTGCTCAATCTGTTCAATTCGATTCGCGGCAGGGCGGCTGAGCGCACACAGGAAACTGCGGTTCTGCGTTCCGTCGGCATGACGGATCATCAGCTCCGGCATATGCATGATCTGGAAATTCTGATGCTGACGGGCAGGGGACTGCTGATTGCAGGCGTCATCTGTGCGGTGCTGTTCACGGTGCTGCGTCGGTTCATCAACCAGCAGCTCGGCAGAATCAGTTTGCCGGTGCCCTGGCTGCTGATGGCAGGCATCGTCGCATGCATCTGCGCCACGGCGTTTGTGATCACAAGACTCTGCTGCGGCAAGGCGGACCGCTCGGACATCATTGCGGAGATCCGCCGCGGTACGGTCTGACAAATTGACAGAATCATGCTGCTGTGGTATAATAACAGATGAATTATCCGGAGAGGAGGCAACCTCATGCAGATTTTGCTCGTTGAGGATGACCCGATTATTCAGGAGGGGCTGCGGATCGCGCTTGGCTCGGAGGGCTGTACCCTGACTGCTGCATCATCCGTTGCGGAGGCGCGGACATATCTGAATCAGACCTTTGATATCTGTATCCTTGATGTGATGCTGCCGGACGGCACCGGCTACGATATCTGTGCGGAGATCCGGAAGCAGGGCGATACGCCGATCATCTTCCTGACTGCCTGTGACGATGAGGTGCATACCGTGCTGGCACTGGAGCAGGGTGCGGATGATTACATCGCAAAGCCCTTCCGGATGCGTGAGCTGATGGCACGCATCAAGGCCGTACTGCGCAGAACCGGAAAAAAGGCGGAAGCCGGCGAGGCCGTCAAAGTCGGCAGCTGTGACGTCAACATCCGGACGGGCAAGGTGTTCCGCGGCAATACGGAAATCGTGCTGACTGCAATGGAATACAAGCTGCTGCTGATTTTTCTCAACAATCGCGGGACGGTTCTCTCCCGTCAGCAGATTCTGCATAACATCTGGGACGTTGCCGGAGATTTTGTCACGGACAATACGCTGACCGTTTATGTCAAGCGTCTGCGCGAAAAGCTCGAGGACGGCGACGAGGTGATCAAAACCGTGCGCGGCCTCGGTTACCGGCTGGACTGACGGGGGCTGATTGATGAAGCTGTACAAAAAGCTGATTGCTGCGGCCGCAGTGCTGCTGCTCTGCCTGCTGATCCGGAAGCCGGTGCCCTGCTGCGTGATCCTTGCGGTGTTTGCGGCGGCGCTTCTCGCGGAGAATGTGATCACAGAGCTGCGGCTGCGGCGGCAGCTGAACAGTCTGATCCAATACATTACCAGAGTGCAGGACGATCTTTCTCTGGCAGCGCCGGAATGTGCCGCCGAAGGGCTGACCGGCATTTTGCAGAGCGAGATCTACAAGGTCATTGCTCTGCTCAGAGAGCAGTATTCCGGCGAGAAAAAGCAGAAGGAATACATGACGGACATGCTCTCGGATATCTCGCACCAGATCAAGACGCCGTTGACCGCGATTCAGCTGATGACCGAGCTGCTGGAGCAGCCGGAGCTTGATGCCGATACGCGTATGGACTATGCGGAGAAGATTGATTTGCAGGTCAGCCGGATCACATGGCTGATCCGCAATCTGCTGGCACTGTCACGGATGGAGGCCGGTGTTCTGAGCATGAAGCCGGAGCCGTTTCCGCTGCCGGAGCTGATTGCGGAGATCGTGGATTCGCTGGCAGTCATGGCGGAGCTCAGGGGCGTTGCGCTTCAGACGGAGATCCCCGCACTGACACTGAAGGCAGACCGGCACTGGTTCACCGAAGCGCTCATGAATATCATCAAAAACTGCATTGAGCACACGGACGATGGCGGGTATGTGCGGATCCGTGCATGGCAGAACAATCTGTTCACGGAGCTGACGGTCGAGGACAACGGCTGCGGCATCAAGCCCGCTGATCTGCCGCATATTTTCGAGCGCTTTTATAAAGCGGAAAACGCCTCCGCGCAGAGCGTCGGGATCGGGCTGGCGCTTGCAAAGCAGGTCATTTTCGCGCACGGCGGTACCGTCGAGGCGGAGAGCCGGGAGGGTGAGGGAACATGCTTCACCGTCCGGATTTACCGCATGGGCTGAAAACGAAACAGAAAAGAACCCCCTTCTCCGGCTTTGTTCCGGGGAAGGGGGTTCCGTTTTGTCAGATTAGAGCCGGTTTCAGGAATGATTTGTTGAATCTTACTATTGACAGACTGCGGAAGGATTCTATATAATAAAAGGGGGATTTTCGGCCGAAATCATTTTATACGGCAGGGCTTTGATCAGCGCGGATCACCGCACGGAGCTTTCGCTGTATATCGGCTATTTGATGAAGCCGGAATGAAACCGGGCACATGCGGGGAATTTTTATGTACGGAACGATTGAATAACAGGAGGACAGATCATATGAAACGCAATCAGAGATTCGGCCTGTTTATGGCCGTCTGTATGCTGGCGGGAAGCTGCATTGCACCGTTCCGCGCAGGTGCAGAGGATACGGTTTCCGGGAAGACGGGCGACGCGAACATTGACGGCTTTGTGGATGTCGCAGACGCCGTGCTCGGCGCAAGATTTGCCGCAGAGGATAAAGATGCGAAACTGACAGATCAGGGCAGAAAGAACGGCGACGTCAACGGCGACGGCGAATTGGACAGCACGGATGTGGCCCAGATCCTCGAATTTATTGCGCACAAGCGGACGTCGTTCGCAGCAGCGCAGCAGCCTGCGGAGAAGCTGACGAAAACGGTCGATATGATGGCGGGCATCGAACCTTCCGGTGCATCCGGCAAGGAAGTTGATGATGCTTTTGTGACTGCGCAGTTCGATCTGACCGCGAAGCTCATGAAGCAGATCAGTCAGAATGAAGCGAAGGATCAGAATATCCTGATTTCGCCGCTTTCGCTCTCGCTGGCACTGGGCATGACTGCAAACGGCGCCAAGGGTGAAACCCGTGCGGAGATGCAGAAGCTGCTCGGCGGTGAGATTGACATTGAAACCATGAACGCGTATTATTACGACTATGTTTCCAATCTCCCGTCCACCGACCGGGAAAGAGTGGAAATCGCAAATTCGATCTGGATCAAGGACGATGAATCCAGGATCGTTGTTCCCAAAGACTTTTTGCAGACAAACAAGGACTACTTTGATGCCGGTGTATTCCGTGCGCCGTTTGACGACGGTACGATCAAGGACATCAATGACTGGACCAGCAGGAATACCGGCGGGATGATTCCGGAGGTGATCCGGGCGTTCAATGAGCTGGAAGTCATGGATCTGATCAATACGCTGTATTTTGACGCCGCATGGAAGAAGCAGTATGAGGGCTACCAGGTGACGCCGGGAACCTTCTATCTGAATGAGCAGCTGGATCTGAATGATTATGAAGCTGTCAGAAATGCGAAGCCGGAGGAAGTCTGCGATGTTGATTATATGTCCATGCAGGAGGACTTCTACGTGCAGGATGAGAAAGCAGTCGGGTTCGTAAAGCCCTATGGCAGTGACAATTACAGCTTTGTCGGACTGCTGCCGAATGACGGCGTGACGGTGCAGGATTATATCGACAGTATGGACGGTGCCTCTCTGAAAAAGCTGATGGACAGCAAAAAGGAGAACCCGCATCTTGTGTATACCTGTCTGCCGAAGTTCAAGTGCTCCTATGAGGTCACGCTGAACGACACGCTGAAAGCACTCGGCATGAAGCAGGCCTTTGAGCCGACAGCGGCTGATTTCAGCGGACTGAACGAGCTCGGAGAAACATGGATCGGTTCTGTTCTGCAAAAAACGGTGATCGAAGTGAACGAAGTCGGAACCCGTGCGTCAGCTGTTACTGCGGTTCAAATCATGGGCGGCGGCGGTTTCCCGGACGGTTCCGTGTTCGTGTATCTGACAAAGCCTTTCATTTACATGATCGTGGACAACCGCACCAATCTGCCGGTCTTTATCGGAACCGTGATGCATCCGGAATACGCATCATAAGCAGGTGAAAAAGCTGCCGTCCCTTTGCGGGGCGGCAGCTTCTTTTTGAGCAGCGGTTCAGCTGTTCGGAACATAAATGATTTCATCCAGCAGGATCCGTACATCATAGGAGCCGTTGCTGTGCTTCGTCATCTGCATGTGATTTGTCTTCAGTTCGTAGCGTCCGGAAAGCGAGCTGATATGGACGACCGGATGCAGATTGTTTTCAGGATCACAGCAGTTTGCATAATTCGCAAATGTTTTCGGGTTCTCGTCCAGTGTGAGAACCGGCAGACCGAGAACCGGATCATCCGGCTGTTCGATGTAATCCGTATAAATGAGCAGCGAATAATTTTTGTTCAGTGTGACCGGTTCCCCGGTGTAACGGTCCGCAACCGTGAACCGCACCTCGCCCTCTTTCAGCGCTTTCATCGGCTTTAACCGGATCGCAACATCAGCGGAGCCGTTTTCGTGTCTGGTTACCGCCATGGAGGAGAGGGCGTAGCCGGCAGGAACATTCACCGGATTAATCCCCATGGAAAAGCTGTCTGCGTCGAAATGATGTGCGAAGCTATCCACAGTCATGGGGTTCGCATTCATCCGGATCGGCGGACCGCTGGATACTTTGCCGTTCGGGGTATTGTAAGAGATGCTTGTGCTGATGACGAAAGCGTTATCATCGGTGATTGCAATCTGTTCACCGGTTTCCGTATCAACAGCAGTGAAGCGAACCTGATCGTTTTTCAGCTCTGACATTGCTTTCAGCCTGATCGTCACTTCATATTTGTTATTTTCGAGCTTTGTCACGGTGACGGCGTTCTCCGGCAGCGTATAGCCTGCTGGAACGGTACCCGGCTCCACTTCTGCTGCGAACTTCGCAATGTCGCTGTCCTTTTCAAATGCCTTGACGGTAAAGGGGTTTGCGGTCATT
>JAFZBC010000071.1:0-2984 GCA_017561965.1 Oscillospiraceae bacterium | reverse complement strand
TAACTGCGTCGTGATCTATAACCGCGAAACGGTCGAGGAGAACGGTCTGAAGGATCCGGCCAAGCTGTTTGCAGAGGGCAAATGGGACTGGAATACCTTCACCGATGAGCTGAAACAGTTTGCGGATCCGGAAAACGGACAGTACGGTCTGGACGGCTGGTGGTTTGAGGCCGGACTTTCCGCTACGACCGGCGTGCCGTATATCGGCATGGAGAACGGCAAGCTCATCAGCAATCTGAAAGATCCTGCCATTGAACGCGTGCAGAACTGGTTCTATGAGCTCGGCACGAGCAACTGCGTGGCAATCGGCGTCGGTGATTTCGGCTGGACAACGCATAAGGAGTACATCGGCGAGGGCAAGGAGCTCTTCTATCCCTGCGGCGTCTGGGCGCTGCTCAACGACTCGTGGAAGAAGGACTTCGGTGAGAATGCCATGTTCGTGCCGATGCCCAAGGATCCCGAGGCAAAGGATTACTATATCCCCTGCGGTCTGGACGGCTACGTCATGGTCAAGGGCGGCCACAATCCGGAAGGCGTTGCAAAGTTCGCGGCCTGCAAGCGCATGATGATCACAAATCAGCGTGCAGATGAAATTGCGACCGAGCTGCTTTATACGGACTACGGCTGGACAAAGGAAATGGTCGATATGCTGCACACCTGCCATGATATGGCGCGTGCAAATCCGCATTACGATTTCTACAATGCGGTTTCCAGCGACGTTTCCACGATCCTCGACAGCAGTGAAAACAGTATCCGCACCGCAGCCAAGGGAGAGGTCAAGTGGAGTGAATCCGTCGGCGTGATCAGCTCCGCAGTTGACGCATTTCTTGAGGATGCAAATTCCTGATCCGTGTGACGGATCAGCGGCAGAGTCCGGTGCAGAAAAGCCGGGCTCTGCATTTTTGCGTAATTTTCAATTCAGTTACCCTGAAAAAAATGATAGACCGATTCTTATTTCGTATTCACGACAAACATTCGGTTTTATTTCATGAAATATGTGCATTATGCTCAAAATCGTACTCTATAATTCTACAACCGAACACTTTTTAATTACTTGAAAATCATATGAAACTATGCTATAATGATTATAATGCAACCAATAGGCATCATTATCATTTTTCAGGAGGCGCGGCTATGGGATTCAAAATTAAAAACGGCGTTTTGCTGAAATATGAAGGTGTCAGCGCGCTGGAAAAGCTCGGCATCCGCAAGCAGGATGAAACCCTTGCGGTGCCGAAAAATGTAACGACAATCGCGGATGAAGCGTTTTCGATGACGGAGGTCAGCAGCATTTTCCTGCCGCCTTCGGTCACGCAGATCGGGGAGCGCGCCTTTGCGCTCTGTGCGGATTTGCAGCATGTTGAGTTTTCCGAGGGCCTGCGGGAGATCGGCACGAATGCCTTTGACGGCTGCCATGTGCTCCGCACGGCCAAGCTGCCGGATACCTGCACGGCGATCGGCGCGTGGGCATTCTGCAACTGCGGCGGCCTGCGGTCGCTGCGGCTCTCTGAGAAAATGGAGGCGATCCCGCGCGGAGCGTTCTCCGGCTGCTCCAGATTAGAGGAAGTCACCGTGCCGGCCGGCGTCGAGCACATCGACAACCGCGCATTCTATGCGTGTACCTCACTCGTGAATGTGAAGCTCTCCAAGGGACTGCGCACCATCGGACGCGAGGCGTTTGCGTGCTGCTCCTCGATGAAGGCGATCTATATTCCCGAAACCGTCACCGAAATCGCAGAGGACGCGTTTGCGGGCTGTACCGAGCTCAAGACTGTGATCATTCCGCCGTCCGTGACCAAGCTCCACCCCTATGCATTCGGCTCGGAGCACCATATCCAGACGATCACGACCGTGACGGGCAGCGCTGCACATCAGTTTGCGATCGACAACAACATTTTCTGCTATACTGAAAAGGAAGCGGCCAAGCTGCGCGGCTGCAACCCTTCCTTTTTCATTGAATACGGCATCCTGAAAAAATATACGCAGGAATACAACGTGCGGGATATCATGGTGCCGGAGGGAACCATCTGCATCGGCAAGCACGCGTTTGAGCAGAACCGTCAGCTTGTCAGCGTTGTCATTCCGGAGGGCGTTGTGGAGATCAGCAGCTATGCGTTCAACGGCTGCCGCAGTCTTCAGCGGGTCTATCTGCCCAGCACGCTCCGGACGATCGGCCGGTTTGCGTTCCGGGACTGCCCGCTGCTGGAGGTCATCCTGCCGCAGGGGATCGAGGTCGTGGAAAAGAACGCGTTCCAGGGCTGCACGACCATGCGCAGATTCTATATGCCGGATACGCTGAAGGTGCTTGACAACGAGGCGCTGCGTGACTGCATGTCCCTGAGCGAGCTGCGGTTCTCCGCCAGCCTCGAATCCGTCAGCGAGGGCGTCTGTGTTGGATGCTCGTCGCTGCGCACCGTTGTCATTCCGGAGGGGCCGCACTATATCCAGCAGAATGCGTTCCGCGGATGCAGCAGCCTTTCGGAGGCGTTTATCCCGGACAGCGTTTCTGAGGTTTCCGGCAATGCCTTTGCCGATACCCCACTGTTCAAAATGACTGCCGGTCATTATATCGTCGGCAGATTCCTGATCAAGGCGGACGGATACAGCCCGATTCCGGTCGGCGTTCACCGCATCGGCCCGCGTGCCTTTGAGCGCGGCGGACTGCGGCAGGCCGTCATTCCGGAGGGTGTCATCAGCATCGGTGATCAGGCGTTCGCAAACTGCGGCGTCCTGACGGATGTGGTGATCCCAAAAACCGTGACGGAAATCGGCGTGGATGCGTTTGCGTATACGCCGTGGATGACACGCCGCACGGAGCCGTTTACCATTGCAGGCGCAAACATTCTGCTTCATGCAAGTGTCACAACGCCGATCGTGAACATTCCGGTCGGTGTCCGCTGCATTGCGCCCTCGGCGTTCTCGCAGCTGCCTGCAAGACATATCGTGATTCCGGAGGGCGTCACACATATCCAGCACGGTGCATT
>JAFZBC010000070.1:0-2014 GCA_017561965.1 Oscillospiraceae bacterium | reverse complement strand
CGATCCGTCCACGACGACCGATCCGACCACGACGACCGATCCGTCCACGACGACCGATCCGACCACGACGACCGATCCGACCACGACGACCGATCCGACTACGACGACCGATCCGTCCACGACGACCAATCCGATCACCACAACGGATCCGACCGTCACAACACCGTCTGATCCGGATCCGCTGCGCGGCGATACCAACCTGGACAATGAGGTCAGCGTCGATGACGCACAGCTCACGCTCAGAGCGTACACGCAGCGCATCGCAGGCAACGACATGGGTCTGACCGACAGACAGATCAAGGCTGCGGATATCAACGGCGACGGCATCGTCAGCGTTGATGACGCACAGTGGATTCTGAAATACTACACGCAGAAGGTTGTTGCAGGACTGAATATTACATGGGAGGATCTGCTCGAAAAGAAAGTGCAGACATTCCCGTTCCTGAAGCGGTTCTTCCGCAAGCTGTTTTCATAATCGCATCACAGAAAACGGACAGCAGGTTTTTACGCCTGCTGTCCGCTTTTTTACAGGAAGAAGTCTTGCAATTCCAAACCATTTGTGCTATAATCGTTTCAGCAACAGCCACAGTACAACTTTTGAAAGGATCATATCATGAAAACTCTGCGAATGCAGGCGCTTGCCTGTGCCGTATGCACTGCGCTGACCGGACTTTCCGCCGTGATGCAGACAGCTGTTCCCGCTGCCCGTGCAGATGCGGCCGTTCAGGAAATACAGCCGGGAACGGGCTCCGTTCTGATTCTCGGGGACGGGATCTCCGCCGGCGGAGGACTTGGCGAACACGAACATGCTTACTATGATTATATCGCAGACTGCACCGGCGGCACCGTCATCAATCTTGCGGCATCCGGTATGAAAACCGGCGATGTGATCGACGTGATCAGCGATCCCGCAAATACAGATACCATCGCTGATGCGGACATCATCTGCATCAGCGCGGGCGGAAACGATCTGCTCCAGCCCGCAAAGGCATATCTGTCCGCCATGGCCAAAGAGGGCGAAAGCCTGACGGATACGGTCAGGCGCGCTGCCGGTGAGGGCGATGCGCTCACGACCATTCTCGGACTGACCTCCGCGCTCCGCACACCGCGGATGACCGCTGCCGCGAATTATCCGGTCATTGCGGAAAAGCTGCGCGCGCTGAATCCGGATGCGCAGATCGTGTTCCTGACCGTGTACAATTCGTTTGAAAAGTCACCGGAGCAGCTGAAAGCAGGCGGCTATTCCGACAGCGCACTGAATCAATACGAGCTGCTGATGACGTATGTCAACAGCACGGAAAAGCAGCTGAATAACGCGATGAAAAAGGTATCCGGGGTGAAGGTCGCGGATGTGTGCGCTGCTTTCGCAGGTTCGGGCTGGCTCTATGAAAAGGATGCGATTCCGACGCCGCTCGGTCATATGCTGATTGCCGCGGCGGTGATCGGTCAGCTGGAGCTTCCGTCCAGACGGTCGCCGCTGATGCAGCAGACGCTCAGCGGACTCAGTCCGGTGCTGGCAGCGCAGATTCCGGCGGATGATCTTGCGGCGATGCAGGCCTGTGCAGAAGCGCCGCCCGCCGTCACGACCGCAGTGCCGCAGGTTACGGCAACGACGTCCGCTGTTCCGGTAACCACTGCGGCCGCTGTGACCGCAACAACGCCAGCAGCTGCCACAACAGCCACGACCACAACCACCGCAACGACTACGACTACAACCACTACGACTACTACAACTACAACCACAACGACTACAACCACCACAACTACAACCACTACGACTACAACTACTACGACTACAACTACTGCGACCACAACTACTACAACCACTACGACTACAACCACAACAACTACCACACTGACCACCACGACAACCAGCACTACAACGACCGCTGCCGCGCCGGTCACGACCGCAACTGCTGCCGCATCGCAGCCACCGAAGCCGGTTCTGCGCGGGGATACGAATCTGGATGGTGCCGTCAGCGTGGACGACGCCCAGCTGACCCTGCGAGCCTAT
>JAFZBC010000008.1:0-4027 GCA_017561965.1 Oscillospiraceae bacterium | reverse complement strand
GCAATCGTCATGCAGCCGGCGGTTCGCGTTACTGCTTTCGGCAGGCAGCGATTCCGCGTCAGAAACTGCTGCGTTATTTCAGCTGCTCAGACTGTCGAAAAATCTTCTGTGATCCAAAATTCAAGTTTTTGTGTTTCCCTCTGGTTTATCGACAGAATCAGCAGC
Organism: Oscillospiraceae bacterium; assembly: GCA_017561965.1. Classification (GTDB taxonomy): domain Bacteria; phylum Bacillota; class Clostridia; order Oscillospirales; family Ruminococcaceae; genus Firm-04. The sequence goes on along the minus strand of JAFZBC010000008.1, from coordinate 3,862 downwards.
CGCCCGCGGGCGGCTGCTGCGCTTTCTGTGTTTATCATTTGCTGTTACGCTTCCGGATTATTCCTCAACCGGAAAACGCTCGATCTTTCCGGTCAGATAATCAATGTGCAGCCGGACATCCTCTGCATCAATATCCAGATCACCGTTGAGATCACCGGCGTTCAGACCGGCAACAGTTCCGCTCAGTACGGCGCGTTTCAGCAGCGTCAGATCAAGCGCATCAATAACCTCATCCCCGTTGATGTCGCCGTAAATCCAGTCATCTGTCTGTGCCGGTTCATTCGGGAATTTCAGTTTCCACGACATCAGATTGAACAGATACCCCTCGCCGCCCTTGAATACGAAATACAGATCATGGTTTCCGGTAGCCTTTTCCAGTGCGGCGGTATTGGTCGCAAAATCATGCCAGCCGCCGGTATTTTTCACTTCGCCTGTGCCGATCAGTTTGCCGTCCGGCGCATCCAGCCGGACTTCAATCGAAGAACCGCCCGACGGCGACGCATAGCAGAATTCAATCGCATCTGCGCCGTCCCTGAAATCAACATTCTTGAAGCCGATCCAGTCGCCGTTTTCGATATAGCCGACATCTCTGCCGCCCTCCTGCAAATTTTCAATATCGACGCCGCTCTGCATATCATAGGCTGCCGCCTCAACCGCATCGCCGCTCATTGCCGCGCTGCCGCTGCCGACACGAAGCAGATGCTTTGATCTGCTCAGTACCCTGCCGGAGGCGTCGGTCACATAAATGTAGTATTCGCCGGATTCTGCCGGTGTTTTGATCTTTGCGGCAGTTCCGGTCACTTTCGTCATATTGCCGCCCGCCTTGAATGCTGTTGTGCCGGCCGGCGCAAACCAGACCGTTTTGCCGCTGCCTGCTTTCCGGATCGGGATGACCGTATCGCCGGTCGTCGCGCAGCTTGCCGGGAATACGTAATCCGCATCTGTCATCATATTCTCGGGCATGATGCGCTTGAATTCGTCCTGCAAGCCGGAGCTGACGCAGATCTCATACTGCTTCTGCGGCCAGACCGCATCTGCCACGACAATGGGCGGATCAATGTCGCAGTCAGGCGGATTTTTGCCCATTTTATTGACGGTCGCGTAGGTGCGCTTGATGTTCAGATGATGCTTGATGCCGAAATCCTCGCAGTTGATCGTGTAGGTGACGTCTTTGCTGATATCCAGCACATTATCAAATTCCTCGATCCATGCGGTGCCGTCGTCATTGTGCAGACCGTAGGTCGGCGCGCCGAAGCCGCCTGCGGGGATGCCGTCCACATAATTCTCGTTGATGACCGTGCCCGGCATCTGTCCGATCGTATAGATTGCGCCGCTGTCATGCAGACGGTTCACGGCGTCAATCACGCGGTTGTAACAGATCTGATTGTCGCGGCAGGTTTCTGAGTCAAGGAACATATTCCAGCCCCAGCCGAGGTGAATGCCGTTGTATGCGGTTTTCTGCACCTGATTGCGCAGAATCTTCACGGAATCCACGAAATATGCGGTCACCGCCGCACAGCCGCCGAAGCCGTGTACAACGCTGATGTCATAGAGCAGATTGTCGCTGACCGTATCATTCTTGCAGATGCCCTCCACGCCGCGGGGATATTTCTCTTTGTTCGAGCCGTCGCCGTCACCGATGTAAACATGCTGCGGATGCCCAATGGTGATGCCCGACGAGGTGATATCGGTGATGTAGTTGCCGGAAACCGTGCAGTTGACGACGTCATTCGGCATGGACAGACCGTCCGCGCCGGTGTGCTTGATGACATTGCCCGTGAAATGAACGGAATCCGCGTTTGTCACATTGATGACGCCCGGCAGCGTATCGACCATTTCATATTTATACTGGTGCCAGTTGGAATCGGCAAATGCGGTATAGGTCTGCGCGGCCTGACAGGTCGTTTTGCCGTGGGAACCGTCCACTTCCGTCAGCTGATAATCGGTATGCGCAAAGGTGATGCCGCTGAATGTCAGATTCTGCACGCGGTCGCTGGTTGATTTGCCTGAGATCGTAATGAGCTGATCGGCAAACGGCACTTCCGCGTCCGCAGTTGCCATATCCTCCCAGTCATACGGATAATAATAGAGCATCTTCGCGGTTTTGTCAAAGTAGAATTCGCCCGGTTCATCCACAAACGAAAATGCATTATAGATTGTATGCTGACCGCCGCAGTTGAAGGCGCAGTTCCAGCCCGGTGTCTGCGCGATCGCGCCGTATGGCTGCTGCAAAAGCAGAATCAGCGTGCCGCCGTCATATTTCACATCGCGGGTGCAGACGATGTTTTCGTTCCATGTCGTGCCGTTGACGATCTCCAGGTCATCAAAATTGGATTCGATCTTCGGCACATCGCCTGCGCGGTATTTCACGCCGTCGGATTTCAAGCCGGAAACCCATGCCCAGTCAGCCTGTCCGGCGGTAATGCCGTATTCGCCCCAGCCGCCCTGCGCCTCAACGCGGACACTGCCCATATTGGCGCGGTGATCGTTGACATAGAGATTGCGCAGCTTGGTATCGCGGTTCAGCGGCGCTGCATAGAGATGTTCGTTATACTTTTCCCAGCCGGTGACCTGCTTTGCGCCGGAAAAGACCGGCGTTTCGCCCTCGTATGCCTGATAGATGATGCGGCAGCCCTCCGGCGCAGAATCCTGTGTATCAAATGCAACGGCCTCCGTCATGCGGTAAACGCCTTCCCGGAAATAGACGACGATGTCGCCGGTCATGCCGTCCTTGATTTTCCGGACTGCATTCCTTGCACCGGCCAGCGTTTGCAGCGGTGCGGCTTTCGTACCGGCATTGCTGTCATCGCCGTCCGGCGAAACATACAGCTCCGCATAGACAGATGCCGCATGCACCGGCAGGGATGTTGCCGCCGGAATTTGTGCGAATCCGGCTGTCATCACCGCAGCGCAGAGCACGAGCGCAGTGATCCTGCGTTTTTTTCTGTTTTTCATATCAGATACCCCCTAATTTTCCCGGATGCTGTTTTTCTATATATCATGTATCAATGCGCGGGGTTTTGAATGATCAAACCCCATTCATATTATATCATACAATCGCGCGGAATCATGTTGTTTTTTTTATCTTCCGTGTCAGTTTTTATCAATTTTACAGACGCCTTAGCTGCTCAAATATCCCCCAAAAAATATGTATGGCAAATCAGAATCACATGGAAAGCGAAATGCCCGGCGTTGACCGGGCATTCACTATTTCGCTTCAGTTTTTGCAGAAAGATAAGATTTGCTTCTTGATCAATCGCGGCAGTTTCTTCGTTTTGCTGCCGAGAATATCATCCCAGGTGATGTCCTTGCCTGCGACTGTTTTCTGCGTATAATATTTCAGAATATTCTGCGCGTCATCGACAGACAGCTCCGCATCACCGTTGACATTGGCGGCTTGAATCTGGCGTTCGGTCAGTCCCATGTCATTGCCTGCGATCCGGTTTGTATACGCTTTCAGCGCAAGCTGTGCATCATCGACACTGACTTCGCCGTCATCGTTTATGTCACCGCGCAGCGGGGCGGGGGCGGCAGAGGTCGTAACGACCGGTGTCGTTTCTGTCGGAATCGTCGTGGTGACCGGCGCCGCTGTGGTCGTTGCCTTTGCGGTTGTGGTAGTCGCTTTTGCGGTTGTGGTGGTCGCTTTCGCGGTTGTGGTGGTCGCTTTCGCGGTTGTGGTAGTCGCTTTGGCAGTTGTGGTGGTCGCCTTTGCGGTTGTGGTAGTTGCCTTTGCGGTTGTGGTGGTCGCTTTCGCGGTAGTGGTAGTCGCTTTCGCGGTAGTCGTGGTCGCTTTCGCGGTAGTCGTGGTTGCTTTCGCGGTAGTCGTGGTCGCTTTCGCGGTAGTCGTGGTCGCTTTCGCGGT
>JAFZBC010000007.1:0-4603 GCA_017561965.1 Oscillospiraceae bacterium | reverse complement strand
GTCGTGCCGGTGACTTTTGCAGTCGTGCCGGTGACTTTTGCAGTCGTGCCGGTGACCTTTGCAGTCGTGCCGGTAACTTTCGCAGTCGTGCCGGTGACCTTTGCGGTGGTACCGGTGACCTTTGCAGTAGTGCCGGTAACCTTTGCGGTCGTGCCGGTGACCTTTGCGGTCGTGCCGGTGACCTTCGCGGTCGTGCCGGTGACCTTTGCGGTCGTGGTCGTTACAACCGGCACTGTGGTCGTTTCCTGTACCTTTTCCACGACCTTGATCCAGCCGTCAACCGTATGATACTGTGCCGGACTGCTGCTGCCGTCCAGCAGCTTGTTGACTTCGATGTGCAGCGGATAGGTATCGCCGATTTCCGCATCCTCCGGAATTTTCACCTGAATCTCAAACAGAACGCCGTCGTTCTTCTTGGTGGCGCTGCCCAGCGCGCCGAACCAGACGGTATGCTGTTCGGGATTGATGGTGATTTCACCGCCGGCGCCTGCTGCATCGCCCGTGTCGTAGATGCACTCGCCGGTCAGCTCACGCAGAACGGACAGCTTCTCATCCAGGACAAGCCCGATGGTGGCAGCACCGTAGCCGGGATTGTTTCTGACATGCACCCGATAGACAACGGTTTCGCCCTGGTGCGCATTATAGCAGTCAGCAACCAGATTCATCTTGCCGGAAACGAGCTTGTTCGTGTTGATCGGCTCGCTCTGGTCATTCAGAACGGTTTCCGGCTCAGCCGGTGCCGTTCCGACGGATTCAAACGTAAATCCCTTGCTTTTCGCATATGCCTCCGCAGCGGAACCGGTGAGGCCCTTGATCACCAGATCCTTGCTGCACTGACCGAATGCATTGCTGCTGATATATTTGACGCTGCCCGGAATCGAAATCTCGGTGAGACCGGTACAGCCGTAGAATGTGCGAGCCTCAATGCCCTCAAGCCCGTCCGGCAGGGTGATGCTTGTCAGCCCTGTACAGCCGGAGAATGCACCTGCGCTGATGCGGACGATATCTTCCGGAATCGTGACCGATTCTGCGCAGGGCGCACATTCCAGAAGCTTGGTGCCGCTGATTCTGAGCGGATTCTCTTTGATCCATGCGGTATCCGGAGAAAGGTCGTAGAGCTGCTCCTGAAACGCCTCCGGAACCGTAATTTCCGCAAGCGCCGTACAGCCGGAGAATGCCTCTTTGCCGATGGACTTGACGCTGTCCGGAACGGTGATGCTTGTCAGCCCCGTGCAGCCGGAAAAGACATAGTCACCGAGCTTGGTGATGCTGGACGGAATGCTGATCTCCGTCAGACCGGAGCAGCCGGAAAAAGCAGACGCGCCGATGTTGGTGATACTTTCCGGAATCTTGACGCTGGTCATCCCGCTGCTGCCGGCGAACACAGAATCCTCAATGCCGATCACCGGAACATCGCTGATGGCGGAAAGGATTTCCACAGGTCCTTCCAGTTCGGCAGCGCAGCCGTATGCTGTGGCAGAGTCATCGAGCACGAAATACTGAACCTTACCGTCATCATCCCATACCCATTCCCATGCCTGCGCCCGAAGCGGTGTGAACACACCCGCAGGCAGTCCGGCGGCGCTGCCTGTGAATGCAATGCATGCAGCACAGGCAAATGCCATTCTTCGTAACTGTTTCATGAATAATACCCTTTCACAAATAGTTTATACAGCAAACGCTGCAACTTAGAGTATAACACATACGGTTTATTATTGCAATAGTTTTTTAAGAAAATCAGCACTGTTGCAGGATGTATTTTTATGATACCTCCTGACAAATTGTGTAACATGCGGTATAACTCGGGCTGCGTACAGAAAAACGCCCCGCCTGATCGGGCAGCGGTGCAGATTCAGCACGCCTGCCTGACGGCGGGGACATTCATTTCAGAGGATGATTTCCGGCTGTATTCCGGTGCGCCGGAGGGACTGCCGCTGCGGCTCAGTCCGCGCCGCCGCCGCCGCATCCGCTGCAGCTGGAGCAGCTGGAGCAGCTCGAACAGCTGGAGCAGCTGGAACCGCTGCCGGAGCTCGAAGAGGGCATCCGCACAGACGCGAAGAAGTCCGTCAGATCATAGAGGTCGCGGTCATTGGCGGTGCTGCTGCCTGCCGGACGTTCCGGGTGCATGATCAGCGTCAGAACGTCAAAGCTGCTGATTGCGCCGTTTCGCTCAAACAGGCTGAGGCAGTCGTAAGCGCTGATGCGGTATTTGGTATAATTCACGGTCTTTCTCCAGAGATCCAGATCGGACAGTACCTGATCCATGCTGCCGGTTGCCTTCATGCTCTGATAAACCGGGCTTTCCTGGAGTTCCTTTTTATAATCGTCCAGCCACACCTTGATGCCTGCGCAGAATGAAAGCGCAGACGAACCGGCCGAGAGTGTTTCGCGGATCGCGGAATAGCGCAGGAACACGTTGGTTCCGTTGTCCTGAAGCCGGAAGGACTCCGACATCAGGTTCAGCAGGTTCAGATTGTTCCGGAGCTGCACCGGATCCTGCACATTTGTGACTGTGTTTTTCTGTATCACAAGGCCGCCCTTGGTAAAGATGAGATAGCCCTGTCTGGCAAGGTCAAACAACCCGATATAAAACGGCGCGAAGGTTTCCGCGCAGGCCGTGCGTACCTGCGGCAGCATCAGATACCATGAAAAGGGGATGTTCTCCCGGTCAAGCCGTTCTGCGGCATGAACCAGGCAGTCCGGATCCTTTTTCAGGCGCCGTTTTGCCTTGAGATACGGGAACAGGATCAATCCGAAGATGAGGAAGAAAATAAACAAAAACGGCAGGGAGTGCAGCAGATTGCCAATGAAATTGACGATGCTCAGTTTCTTTAAGCTGCCGCTGCTGCTGCGCGTACCCGGCTCCTCCGGAACGGATACGTCCACGACTCTGCCGAGCGCCCCGAACGGCGCCGGATCCGTTTCCAGACGGATCTTGTAAATGCCGCTGCCGTTTTCGCCGGTGCAGATGACATCTTCGCCGTCCTGCGCCGTCTGGCCGTAGGAAACGGATACATTCGACTCACCGGCCTGATCCGGCAGATCGAATACCGCCCGCACTTTGCCGATCGGCTTCGGGAAATCAATGCCGACAAAGCGATAGCAGAATGCTGCGCGGTTATTTTCGTTCAGCTTGAGCGCGCCGGGGATCACATAGGTGATCTCATACTGCACGGTTTCGTTCGATGCAGGCTGGAACCAGTGGATCGTATACCGGTCAGACTGCGGCTGGAGGTAGTAATGCCCGGGATTGCGGTCCATGTTTTCCTGTCTGACGGCATCTGTACCGTTGATTTTGCAGGACTGTACCTGCACATCGGAAATGTACTCCAGCTGATTGAACGCGTTATAAATATCCTTGTAGAACCGGGTGAAGCTGCCCTTGGTGTAGCGGACAGACCAGTCCTCCGTGATCGTTGCGTCACCGCTGTCATTGAAGGTGATGCGAAAATCTGCGGAATCCACGCTGTACTGCTTGTCATCCGCTGAAACGGACACCGGCAGGAGCAGCCCGGCGAGCAGCATGGCACAAAGCATGGAGAGCATGTGCCGGATGAAGAATGTTTTTCTGTTTTTCATTGTGTACCTCCGTTTGCCTGTCAGATGTTTGTGCGGTAATAACAGTTGGGATCCTTTTGATCCCAGCTGCCGTTCAGTGCATAGGAAAGGCACTTGGCGCCGCCTCTGCACAGCTCAGCCTTGGGACAGCTCCGGCATTCGTCAGGAATCCGCCGTTCCCGCAGCGTGCGGATCAGTTCGCTGTTCTGATACAGCGTCAGCAGATCCGTTTCCAGACAGTTCCCGATCGGGACGGGCAGCCTGCGGCAGGGGAGCAGGGTACCGTCCGCGAGCAGTGTCAGCAGATCGATCCCCGCAGAGCACTGATAGTAGCAGCTCCCGCCCTCGAGAAATTGCAGCGCACGGTTCAGGTGAACGTCCGTGCGGGACAGGATGCCCCTGTGTGCATGGGCTCCGGTCAGCGTCTGAACGACCGTGCGGAACTCCTCCGTGGAGAGCACGTCCTCGCGGCTGCTGCCCATCGGAATGAGCCTGTCCGCCCAGAAGCGGTCAACGCCCTTTCTGCGCACCGTCCGGATGACTGCCGGCAGCGCGCGGTAATTGCCCTTATGGCAGGTAAAGGCCGCCATGGTCTGAATGCCGTTCTGCTTCAAAAGCCGCAGCCCCGCAAATGCCCTGTCAAAATTGCCTTTTCCGCGGATGCGGTCATGCATCTCTCTTGTGCCGTCAATGCTGACCTGTACAAAGGAAAGCCCTTGCACCCGGCTGAGCCTTTCCGCAAGCGCACTGTCAATCAGCGTGCCATTCGTCAGGATGCCGCATGTCAGACCGTGCTCCCCGCAGAGTGCCAGCAGCCGGAATAAATCCCCGGAAAGCAGCGGCTCGCCGCCGGTGAAATTGATATGCCCGCGGACATTGTATGCGCGGCAGAAATCCAGATACTGATAGAACAGCCGTTCCAGCTGTTCGCCGGAGCACGCCGCGGTGTAGTCCTCCTGATAACAGTGCGTACACCGGAGATTGCAGCGGTGCAGAATATGCCATTGCAGCACATGCTTGTTCTTCGGCGGCAGCTTCTGTTCAG
>JAFZBC010000069.1:0-15310 GCA_017561965.1 Oscillospiraceae bacterium | reverse complement strand
GAACCGCCTCCAGCTCCGCAGAGAGGAAATCCGCCTCGGTGATGCCGTATTTCGCGTTCAGGATCTGCAAAATGCGCAGCTTGACAAGGTCGCTGCCCTCGTCGCTGCGGAACGGTCTGGAGCCGACCAGCAGGTTCAGCTCCTCGCCCTTGATACCCTGTGCCAGCGGCCGCTTGACCTGTTCGCTCGCCAGATGCGGCAGCAGATCGGTCACACAGAACACCGGATCCGCCGGATCCTCACCGACGTTCACCGTCACGGCGGTGCCGTCCTTTTTCACAATGACGCCGTGCAGCGCCATCGGAATGACCGTCCACTGATATTTCTTGATGCCGCCGTAATAATGGGTTTTGCACAGCGCCAGCTCGTTGTCCTCGTAAAGCGGTGCCTGTTTCAGATCCAGGCGCGGGGAATCAATATGCGCTGCCGAAAGCCGGATGCCCGATTCCAGCGGATCCGTGCCGATCACCGCCGCAATGACCGCCTTGTTCCGGTTGATCATGTAGATCTTATCGCCGGACTGCACCGCGTCGCCGCGCTTCCATGCACGGAAGCCGTTTGCCTCCAGCAGCTCCCTTGCGTATGCGCAGGCCTCGCGTTCGGTCTTGCCGCGGTCAAGGAATGTCTTGTAGCCCTCGCAGAAAGCGTCCGCCTCCGCGATTTTTGCGTCATCCAGCAGCAGTGCTGCATTCTTCTTCTGCATCAGCAGCGATTCTTTCAGCTGCTTCAGCGTGTCCTTCTGTTCCATTACAGGTTCCTCCTTTGAAATATCGTGTTTCTGCATATCAGCGGAATGCTGACATCGCAGGGAATCCAGCGTTTCCCGGATGACCGCCCGCAGTGCCGACGGCTCGCCGTTGTTTTCGATCACAGCGTCGGAATGCGCGCGGAAAAATTCCTCGGTATGCTGCGCGTCCATGCGCTGCTGCGCCTGTTCGCCGGTCAGCTGATCGCGTGCCATGATGCGCGCTTTGCGGACGTCAGATCCCGCGACCACGGAAACGACCGCATCGCAGAGATGATCCAGCCCGCTTTCAAAGAGTGTCGGCGCATCGAGTATGATCTCATGATACCCGTCCGCGGTCAGTGTACGGATCTGCGCGCGCACGGCGGCGGTGATATGCGGATAAATGACCGCCTGATAACGCTGCCGCATCTCGGAATTCCCGAAAATGAGGGCTGCAGTCGCCTTACGGTCCAGCGAGCCGTCCGGGTTCAGGATCCCACTGCCGCAGACTCTGGTGAGCGCTGCAAGGCAGGGGTGCCCCGGCTGCACGACCGCTCTTGCGACGGTATCCGCGTTGATGACAGCGGCGCCAAGCTCCGCAAAGCCCGCGCTGACAGTGGTCTTGCCCGCGCCGGTCTGCCCGGTCAGGCCGATCAGAAAGCAGTTCTGACTGTCCAAACGATCCCCTCCTGTTCGGGATTATTATAGCACAATCAATGCAAAAAATCAAGCAGGCGCGGCATCCGCTGTCTGCAAAAAAATGCAGCCCGAGGTGTACTCAGGCTGCAAAAGGTTTTTCTGTTATTCCGGATAATCCTCCGGCAGAATGCTGTAATCATTCATCAGAATCGAATCCGGGCTGTGCTGATCCTCAAAATCTGCATGGAAGAGAAAATCCGGATAGTATTCCATGTTGGTGATCGTCCAATCCGTTTCACCGGCATCATTCTTTCCCGCAGGGACAAACTGAATGATCATCACGCCGTCTTTCAGCAGCAGCTCCAGATGATTCGTGTAGAAGGACGAGGTAAGCGACTGCTCCGCCCACACCTTCGCGACCGGTTCCAGCTTGAATACCCTGTGCAGCGAATCTCCCTCCCGAATCCCGTCGAAATCGCTTTTTTTCAGCGTCCCGGACATCCACATGGTCTGCTTCAGCACGCCGTTATCCGAAAAGTAGGAATAGAACAATCCGCCGGGCTCGCCGTTTTCCCCGGGCTCTACGCGCTGCACTGTATACAGTTCGCCGTTCGGCAGCACACGCAGCAGCTCGATCCCGCCGGTTTTCTCACTCCATACGTCCAGCGGCGGCACATTCGACATAAACTGCCTCAAGTGAAAACCGATGTATTCCTCTGCAATCTTCCGCGAAATCGTTTTCGTGAGCACCTCATCATACGGGCGGTCGGTAATGCATTCCAGAAGCGGTCTGTTTTCCTCGCCCTGCCACTCCACATAGTGCTGCAGCAGGCGCTCCCTTTCGGTCATCGCCGGATCTGTATCCGGCGGCGGTGTGCTGGGCGTCAGTGTCACCGGCGCGGTTTCCGTGCTGTCATAGAACGCAAAGTTTGCGAACATCACACCCGGCGTGCCGTCCAGTGCCAGATAGCCCGAACGCGCCGCACCGAGTTCGTCAAGCATCGCAGAAAACTGATTGTCTATAAAGACGCCGGTCTGATCTGCGGCTGCTTTCAGATAGCAGTGATGCCAGATACCGCTCTGAAAATCCGGCAATGCCGGCAGCTGCTCATCGTTTTTTCCGAAGGTTGTCCGGCGGCTGAGCGAACCGTTTGCCGTCAGCGTAAACCAGAACTGCTCCTCCCCGAGCCAATCATCCGCGAATACGGTATTTGCGCCGTCGTACATCACAAAGGAAACTGAGCCGTCCTTCGGAATGAAGAAATCAAAGCTGACTGCATACATTTCCGTATGCGGCTGCCCGATTTGCAGCTGCGGCTCCGGATTTCCCGCCGGAACGGGCTGTCCCGCAGGATCCGTCCGCGCGATCACGGACATTCCCGCACAGACATCCGCGCCGTTATAATAGATGCCGGGTTCCGCCAGCGTTGTTGTTTCCCATGTTTTCCAGTCAGACAGATTTTCATATTCCGGCAGCGCGTAAAGCGCCGGGGACTCTGTGTTCGGCTCGGTGTCCGTGGAATAAGGCGTATTTCCGGCCGCTGTCATGCTTGCAGAAACACTTGTCTGCACAGCATATTCCGCCTCTGAATCATATGCAGAATCCTGCGTATTTTCTTCGGAATCCTCCGCGGAGCTCAGCGTCCGTTCCGCAAGCCGTCCGTGCAGCAGCACCGCACTGACGCCGACTGCAAATATCGTACACGCTGCGAGTGCGCCCGCCGTCACAAGGCGCGGCAAACGAAAGGGCGTTTCCCGGTTATCGGAAGCACCGGTCTGCGGCAGGCTCTCCGCAAAATACTGCTCAGGCAGATCCCCGAGCGCCTCCATCATCTCAAAGCGATCCATTGTAGCCCTCCTCTCTGAGCATTTCACGCATCTGTTTTCTTGTCCTGTGGAGGAGCACCTTGACAGCACTGACCGTCATGGCGTTGTCCGCCGCAATGTCCCGCACCGGCATCGCCAGCAAATACCGCTGCAAAAAGATCCGCCGCGTGCGCGCCGGAAGCGTATCAAGACATTTCCGTAGCACGGCTGTCAGATCGCGCCGGCTGCATTCGGATTCCACGGTTTCAGCCGCAGGCAGGATCTCTGAGAGCTCATCGAGCGCCTGCACGAACTGTCTGCCGCCGCGTTTCTGACTGTACATACGCCGCAGTCTGTCCATTGCGGAACGGCGGAGCAATGTGACGAGATAGGCCTCCAGATGCTCCGGCTGATGCGGCGGAACGGTATTCCACACCGCAAGCAGCATGTCGCTGACGCATTCCTCTGCGTCCTCTGCGCTGCCGAGCATCTGCTGCGCGATCTGAAAGCAGAGTCTGCCGTAGACTTTGCGGATCTCTGTCAGCGCCTGCTCGTCCCGCTGTTCCAGCTGCGCAATGATTTCGCTGTCGTTATACATTGCTTCACCTCCTCTGTACACTAAGTCGCAAAAAATGCGGAAAGGTTACATGCTTTTTTTATTTTACCGCATTCTCCCCCATTCGTCAAGGCAGACGCAGAAACCTGTATTGTGCGCCATGTCAAAATTGCGCAATAATTCGTTTGCTATTTTCGGAAATATATGCTATAATGCTATAATACGAGTTTCCGACTTTTACCCGGAGGTGAACTGTTATGACGATCCCGCAGAGGCTGCCTGCACTGCTGACAGCCGCCGCGCTGCTGATCTCCGCCGCTGCATGCCCGTTCCCGCAGATCGTTCCCGCACAGTCCGTGCGGACGGCCGGCCCCGTGCAGCTGCATACCGAACACCACACCGATCAACTGTTTTCCACGCTCTGCCTGGATGCGAAAACCGGCAGGCTGCTCCGTGACGGCGCCGATACCGGCACGGAATTCGCAGGCTTTTCCGCAGAAAACGGCGAGCTTCGCGTTCAGCGCGCCGCCGTCCTAACACAGGCCGAAGCCGAAAGCGGCGCCGACAGTACCGGCACGGTTTCCGCCGTAGAAGCCGCCGAACGGATCGGCTGCGTCGTGACCGAAACCGGACAGGGCACCGAGCTGTGCTCCCCGTTCCAGTCCGGCACGCTGATCGTCCGCGCGGACGGTGCCCTTGACGCACACGGCGGCACCGAGGTAAACTGCACCCCCGACGGCCTCCGCGTGCTGCAATACCCGACCCCCGCAGACGCCTACGCCGCGTACAATGCTTTTTCCGCGGACAGCAGCGTATCGCTGGCCGAGCCTGAGCTGGTCTATCATATCTGCGCAGAAGGCAATCCGGAGGACAATGAACGGATGCTCTCAAACGGCATGTGGGGCTATGACGCAGTCGGATGTGATGCATTCATGCACCGCCTCGACGCGGAGAAAAATGAACCCGACCCGATCTGTGTGGCCGTGCTTGATACCGGCATTTTCGCGGAGCATGACTGGTTCCGCGGGCGCATCGCAGAGGGCGGCTGCTCCTTTGTTCCCGATACCGACACCGACGACGACAACTGGCACGGCACGCACTGTGCCGGTATTCTCGCGCGGTGTACCAGAGAGAATGTCCGCATTCTGCCGATCAAGGTGCTCGACGAAAACGGCTGCGGCACCTCTCTCCAGATTTACAACGCCATGCTGTACGCCGCCGAGCAGGGCGCGGATCTTGTCAGCATGAGCCTCGGCGGAAACGGCCTGTCTTTGCTTCTCCAGGAGGCCGCACAGAAGCTGAAAGAACAGGGCATCCCCTGCATTGCCGCAGCGGGCAACAACAAACGGGACGTCAAATATGAAAATCCCGCGAACATCAGCAGCGTGATCGCGGTTTCCGCAGCAACCGATACCTATCAGCTGCAATCAGACGGCGCGTTCAGTGAAATGCTGCTCTCGCTCATGCAGGATATCCCGGAAAAGCGGTATCAGAAAGCCGATTTTTCCAACAGCGGCAGCGGCATCGACTTTTCAGCGCCGGGTGCGGAAATCACCAGCGCATATCTCTACGAAACCGATGCGCTGCACACCGACAGCGGCACCAGCATGGCCACGCCCTTTGTCACCGCCTGCTACGCAAACCTGATGGATTACGACAGAAGCCTGACGCCGCAGCAGATCTATGGGATTCTGCAAGCGAATGCGTATGACCTCGGAGAGCCGGGCTTTGATCAGGATTTCGGCTGGGGCATGGTCAATCTGCACGATCTGATCATCACGGATCCGGACTGCCCGCGCCCGGAGATCATCCCGGATGAAAGCTATAACCCGATGGTTCCCGTCACCAATCTGTTCACGGTTACGATGAAGGCATCCTCCCCGAAGGCGGAGATCATCTATACCGTAAACGGCAGCATTCCGACGCGGACAAACGGCATCCGCTATGACGGAACGCCTGTGCAGATCACGCACGACATGGATCTGAAAGCCGTCTGCCTGTACGGTGACCGCAGCAGCGCCGTCACCGAAAAAAAATACCGGTTCAGCATCTCGATGCCGTCCGCGGTCAATGCGACGCCCGGCCTGTACTACCATCCGTTCCAGCTGGAGCTGACCGGCCCGCAGAACAGTACGGTGTATTATACGCTGGACGGAACCGATCCGGATCCCGAAACGTCGATCCGCTATCAGGGCGAACAGATCAATATTTCCGATACGACCGTGCTTTCCGCGATCGCCGTCATCGGCAAGGCGCAAAGCATGATCTACCGCGCCGTATACGAAATCAACAACACAGACCGCGGCGGTCTGCTGATGCTCAGCGGCACGGTGCTGGAGCACTGCTATGCCAATGACAAGGAGCTCGATCTGGAAAAGCTGGCGGGCGACCGCGTCATCACGGAAATTGCGCCGAACGCCTTTGAAAACAATGATATCATCCGGCATATCCGGCTCCCCAAATCGGTCACGGCGATCGGCGCGTCCGCCTTTGCGCACTGCCACGCGCTTGAGGGCATCACGGCCACAGGCGTCATTTCGGTCGGGGATGCGGCTTTCAAGGACTGCACCAAGCTGAAAAGCTATGCGTTCGGCACACTTGCATCCATCGGTGCAGAGAGTTTCCGCGGCTGCAAACAGCTGGAAATCGTTTCCGGCTGGGATGAAGATTACACCCAGCTGAAATCCATCGGTGATTACGCCTTTGCGGAAACCGGCCTGAACGCTCGCTTTGAGCTTCCGGCGCTTCGTACACTCGGAGAATTCGCGTTTGCCGAAACCGGCAATCTGGAGCTGATCCTGCCGGATACCTTCACCGCGCTGCCGCGGGGACTTTGCAGACATACCGGGGCGCTGAAGCTGACCGCCGAGGGCGTCACAAAGATCGGTGCGATGGCACTGGAACAGGAAACCAGTCAGAACACGATCACAGAGCTGCACATTCCGTGGGACTCCGTCACCGAGATCGGTGCAAAGGCACTTGCACACGTCAATCTGAATCCGGTCACAAACGGGCGGATCGTATTCTCCTCGCTGGCCTCTGTCGGACGCGGCGCATTCAGCTCCGTCGCCTGCCGCGGCATGGCATTTCCGGCGCTGAAGGTCATCCCGCAGGACGCATTTGACAACATCAAAACAGAGGTGCTGCGCTTTGAAGTGGCTGAGGCCATCCGGAAAAATGCGATCAACCCGAATGAATCACTCCCCTGCTGCGTCATTTTCAGCGATGCGCTGACCGCGATCGGCAGCCAGGCCTTCGGCAAGCAGGAGCGCTTCTGCAAAATTGCCGCACCGCCCGGATCCAAGGCGGCGGTCTACTGCCTCAAAAACGGCTATCCCATGCCGGAAAGCCGGGCGGAGATGTACATTGAACAAAAGGAGCTGAACTGTGAGCAGAATACCTCTGCGCGGCTGACCGCAATTCCGCTCGGAATCGGGCTGAACGTCACATGGCAGGACAGCGACACCGTTTCCGATCCGCCGCTGACGGGCGGGGATATGCTGCTTTCGGATCTCGACGTTCCGACCGACCGGCTCGGCACATTCACGCGGTATGCGGTACTCCGGCAGAACGGAAAGGCCGTCGGCACCCCGCAGGGCGTCACTGTCAACGTATTCCGCAGCCGCAGCTTCGGTGAAATCACAGATACCGATCAGCCCCTGCTGCTCTGCTGGGAGGATGTGCTCTCCCCGCAGGAGCTGGCCGCCTCCGCAGGCAGTCTGCGGCAGGCAAAATGCACCTTTACCGCACCCAATGACGGGCAGTACGCCTGCTTTACGGATTCCGCCGCCGCCGAGCTGCGGATCCGGCAGAATGACAAGGCCGAAATCACGCAGTCCGGCAGCGGAGAACGTCCGTCCGGCATTTCGTATGTCACGCTGAAAGCCGGTGAAACCGTCACACTCACCGTCAGCAGCAGACAGACCGACCGCACCGCCGCCGTCACCGTCACGGAAATCATCCCGCAGAAATCGTTGACGGACACGAATATGCAGCTGACCTTTACCGAGCGTGACGTCATTCAGCCGCAGATGCTGCCGACTGTCACCGTCAGCAGCACCAACCCGGTCACGACGCTCCGCGAGGGCACGGATTATGTGCTTCGCTATCACAATGAAGACGGCCCCGGCATCACCGAGGTCTGTGCAGTCGGCATCGGCCGGTACGGCGGAATGCTCTCCAGACGCATCGTCACGACCGAAACGATCGAACCGGACAAGGCGGTTTCCGTCAGCTGCACGGACGGCAAGACGCACTGCTACCGCTTTGTGCCGCCGGCGGACGGAACCTATCTGCTCCGGCTGATGCCGTCAGCTTCGGATTACGCGCTGCTGCCGGAGGCGGACGACAAGGATGCGCTCTTTGCCTCCGTCAGACTGTACCGCGCGGATCTCAGCGAGGCAGAGCTCAAAAACACAATCTCTCCGCTGTATGAAAGCGTCTGCACGCTGACAGCGGATACCTCGGTTTACATTGCAGCGACAGCGGTTTCAGAGAACATCAGTACGCTGGAGCTGGAGATCTCCCTGCTCGGGAACAAGACGCATCTGCTTGCCGTGCTGAAGCAACAGGAACTGCCGTTCACGGGCGATCCGGAAAAGGATCTGCCGGAGATTTTCTGTCTGCCCGCAGATTCGGATTCCGCGGCGGTGAAGCTCATTGCAGGCACGGATTATCAGTGTACCCCGCTCGATCCCCTGATGCCCGGCCGGGTGCGGCTGCTTCTGACCGGTCAGGGCAGTTACCGCGGTCATGCGCTGCTGGAATACCGGCTCCAGAATCCGTACGGCACCAAGGGCACGGAGATCACATTCAACGAGCCGTTTGCCAGCGGAACAGGCACGCAGTTTTTCAGCTTCGCGTCCAGCCGCATCATGCAGGATCCTGCACTGGTTTCGGCAGACAGCACGCCGTTTGCTGCTGTATTCTATCCCGGCGGGTTCCGGACGGCAAACGGCATCCGCATCACACCGGGCGTCCCGTTCCGGCAGGAGAACGGCGGTATCCTCGCTGTCCGGATGCAGGACGGCAAAAGCCATGCGCTGACCTTGCAGGCCAAGAAGCAGTATCAGCTGCTCGCGGATGCGGAAATCGAACCCGCTTCCGCCGTATTCACCGGTCTGCCGATCAGACCTGCATTCCGCGTGACCTATCAGGGCACGGAGCTGAAGGAGCATGAGGATTACGAGCTTGACACGAATGCCGTCCAGCAGATCTGCGGCAAATTCACCGTCACGCTCCACGGCACCGGCAGATTCTACGGCGATGCCAGCGGCGTGTTCACGGTCGCCATGCCGGAAAAGAAAGAACTGCTCCTGCTGGACAACGGCGAAGCGGATATCCCGCTGGACGAAAAGAACCAGACTGCGCTGTTTCGCTGGATTCCGCAGACGGATCAGTGCTGCCTGGAAAAAATCTCCCTGACAGATGCGACCGTTTCTCTGAATACCCCGGACGGCAGGCCGACGGCTTCCGCCTCGGGCACCGGCCGGATCAGCAAGGTCTTTTCCGTGGAACGCGGCAAAACCTATTATCTGAACGTGACACTGCCGAAAAACGCACCGGCCGGCACCGTTCGTGTCAGCCTCAGCGATACGCTGAAATCCATTGTTTCATGCAGGATCGAGGGGGACAGTCAGCTCCGGATTCCGGACTGCACCGAACCGCCTGCGCTCAGAATCTATGACGGCAGCACGCTGCTGGAGGAGGGCACGGATTATACGCTGCTCATCAGCGAAACCCCGATGCAGCCCGGAAGCAATCTCATTTATGTCCGCGGCGCCGGAATCTACACCGGTGAAACGACGTTTACCTACTGCTGCATCCCGCCGTTCGACGATCTGCCGTTTGACGGCACCACAAGCCTGCTGACCGTCGGTGAGGCATACCCTGTCCACCGCGCCGAGCAGGACAGGCTTCTCCCGCCCGGCCATGCAGAACGCCTGCGGTTCATCGCGCCGGAGGACGGCACATACTATCTCAATCTGAACAATTACGACAACAACTGCTGCACGATGCTGCTTTACAATGATAAAAAGGAGCCGCTCGGCAGCACACAGCTCTGCTTCAGGCTGAAAAAGGACGAAACCCTCTGGCTGGAATCGGTCACCAAATGGCCGGAATCCGGCACAGACCCCATGAACACCGCCACAATTACCATCCAGAAGGAAATGCCCTTTGTCCAGTTCCAGGACGAAAATTACGAATACGAAACCGAACGGGAGGGCACCTGCGTCATCACCAGAATGCTGAAAATGCAGTACGGCTACACCCTGCCGGAAACAGTCACGGATCCGGAAACCGGCATCACGACGGATTTCCGCGAGGTGTTCGCCGCGCTGGCTGCCCACGGCAGAACCGGCGATACGTTTGACGGCAGCGTCACCTTCTACGGCATTCCCGGCGGGCGTGCGGAGCATTTCTGCTCGACGGACGATTACTGCTTCTGCTCGCTCGATCCGGACTGCACGATCCCAGGCGACCTGACCGGCGATTACACAGTCAATGAGGACGACTATCTGACGCTGCTCCGCTGGATGACGGAGGGCAGCGGCATGATGCTCCCCGGAAAGGCCGCAGAGGCCGCCGATCTCAACGGCGACGGCATGATCACCATGGCCGATCTCAGCGCGCTGCTGGCGCTCGCTGCAAAGACGTAAAACAAAGAACATACTGTCAGCTTACAGGCGGCAGGGATGCAAAAAACAGCTCCCTGCTGCCTTTTCTTTCCGGGAATATCATGATATTGCACGGAACTCTGCACTGTTGGGCAGGATTTTTTCGCGTTTTGTCCTTTTTTGAAAAGATTTTTCGTTTTTGCCCGGAAAGCACTTGCAAAATAAGTCGAAATATGCTATACTGTAAAGGAATATCAATGCCATCATCTTGGAGGTTCGCAATGAAGAACGTCAGTATTGCCGTTGACGGGCCGTCCGGTGCGGGTAAAAGTACACTGGCCCGCCGGCTCGCAGCCCGACTCGGCTATATTTATGTTGATACCGGCGCACTCTACCGTGCGATCGCATACGATATGCTGCAGCACCATGCCGAATCCGAACAGGATATTACAGAGAGATTGTCCAAGCTGGATATCGCAATCGAGTATCAGGACGGCGTACAGCACGTTCTGGTCAACGGCGAGGATGTCTCCGGACTGATCCGGACACCGGAGGTTTCCATGGGAGCCTCCCGTGTTTCTGCCATTCCGGCTGTGCGGCAGTTTCTGTTTGATTTGCAGCAGCGCCTCGCAAGAGAGCATTCGGTCGTCATGGACGGACGCGACATCGGTACGGTCGTCCTGCCGGATGCGGATGTCAAGATCTTTCTGACTGCGTCCCCGGAAAAACGCGCCATGCGCAGATTTCTGGAACTGGAAGAAAAAAAGCCCGGCACGCAGTCCTATGAAGAAGTGCTTGCGGATGTGATCCGCAGGGACGAGCAGGATATGAACCGCGCGATCGCCCCGCTGAAGCAGGCGGAGGATGCCGTGCTCGTGGATACCACGAACGCCGATCTTGCGGAGTCAGAGCAGATGCTGCTCGATGTATGTAAGGAGAAGCTCAGGATATGAACGGGTTTTATAAGTTTGCGATCAGTGTACTGCGCTTCGTCATGCCGCTGTGGTACAAGCTGGAAACCGAGGGACTGGAAAATGTCCCGGAGGGCAGCGGGTATCTGTTTGTCAGCAATCACCGCAGCAATGCCGATCCGATCCTGATCGGGGTGCAGAACCCCGAAACGCAGTTCTGCTTTCTCGCAAAGCAGGAGCTGTTTTCTGACGGACTGGTCGGCTGGCTGCTGAAGAAGCTCGGCGCTGTCGCCGTTGACCGCGGCGCGGGTGATGTGACCGCGCTGGAGGAAATCGAATTCCGCCTGCAAAACGGTCAGAACGCACTGATTTTCCCGGAGGGTACCAGATCCAAGGACGGCAAGCTCGGCCACTTCAAGACCGGCGCCGCACTGATCGCCTCCCAGACCGGCGTCCCGGTTGTGCCGGTCGCCATTTCATTTGACGATGAGCTGCATTTCCGCAGCAAGATCTATATCCGGTACGGCGCACCGTTTGACATTCCGAAAACAACGGTCAGCGACCCCGAGCCCGCTGTGCTGAAGCAGGTGCGGCAGGATATGTCAAAGCACGTATCCGCCCTGCTTGAGCTCAATGAGAAGGCCATGGAGGCCGAGCGCGCAGGGCTTGCACTCCCGGACTTCGGAGAGCCGGAGCCCGTTCCCGAAGATGCATCGGTGCACCGCAGCAAGGCTGCCGCCGAAAGCGGGGAGGAACGTCCGCGGAACAGACAGAAGCCCGCGGCGCCCGCAAAGCCGCCGAGTGCCGAGGAAGCAGCACCGGAACGTCCGGCACGCAGAAAGCCGGAGGAAGCGCAGGAACATGAGAACAGGATCAACAGAAAAGCAGAGGAGAGAGATCAGAAAATGAGCAAGCATCTGAATGAAAATCCCGCTGAAAATGAGGCGGAAAAGGATACTGTCAAAAACACCGGCGATAAGGTTCCGTCCGTAACCAGCGAGCTGGAGGATATTATCAGCGGCGTGGAAAAGGATACGGAAAAGGCAGCCGGAAAGCTCCGCGACAAGAAGGAGAAGCTCTCCGATGCGGTCGAGGATACCGCTGAGGATCTCTCCGATGCAGCCGAGGATCTCGCGGACGGCATCAGCGATGCGGCTGATGAGGATTATGACGTGGACGAGGAGATCCGTCAGGCGATGATGGAGGATGCGGCAGGCGCTGCACTCCCGTTCAAGATCCGCAATCCGTTCAAGAAGAAGCTGCGCGGCGATCTGCCCGAGGACGATCAGGCCGATGCACCTGCGGATGCAGATGCAGACTTCGATGACGACGGCGCAGCAGAAAAGGGCAGCCTGTTCGGCGGCATCTCTCTCAAGAATCCCTTCCGCAAAAAGGATGAGGATTACGATGATGAGGACGAGTATGACGAGGACGATCAGGACTTCGACGATGAGGATTATGATGACGACTATGACGATGAGTACGAGGATGAGGAGCGTCATGTCGATCTCGGCAAGATTGCACTGATCCTGACCTTTGTCATTCTCGGTATCTTCGCGATCGACTTTGCGCGCAGACTGATTCATGACTGGCGCAGCGAAGAGGGCAATCTGACCGTTCAGAGCCACGATTCCTCCCAGGTCGAATCCATGAACGCCGCTGAAACCGATCTTCCGGCCATCACGACCGGTCTTCAGCTGGAAACCACCAGATATACCATTGAGATCACCGTGGAAACCACAACCGCGACCGTCGGCACCGATGTCAGCGGCGTGACCACACTCGGCACCACGTTCCTTGACAAGCGTCCGACCGAAACGCTCGCGGTTCCGAACGAGAGCAAGCGCAGCGGATGCCTCGCGCTGATCGACAGCGACCACCAGCAGGTCTTTACGCCGAATCTGCTCGCGTTCAACCAATTCCCGATTGAGCATCTGCGTATGGTATCCCCGGTTAACCAGAAGGTCGATGCACAGCTTGCAGCACCGCTCAAGAACATGTTCAACGACTTCTTCAACGCAACCGGCATCGGCAATGTGCTGGTCTACAACACCACCGATACTCCGGCTTATCCGCCGTATTCCGTGTCCCTGCCGGAGCGCAGCACCGGTCTGACACTGGACTTCGCGATCCTCAATGAGGCAGCCAAGAGCCACGCTCCGTATACGCCGGACGGCAACTACGCATGGCTGACCGAGCACGCATGCGACTACGGCTTCATCGTCCGTTATCCCACCAACAAGTCTGAAAAGACCGGTATGGATGCACTCACATGGCACTTCCGCTATGTCGGCGCACCGCATGCAAAGTATATGTATGATAACGACCTCTGCCTTGAGGAGTACCTCGATACTGTGGCAGCGCATCCGTGGAACAGCCAGCATCTGACTGCAACAGTCGCAGGCATCACCTACGAGATGTACTATGTACCGGCATCCGAAACCACCGCAACGACCGATATTCAGTATCCGGTCAATGAGAACGGTGCGATGCCGATGGTTTCCGGCGACAACATCAACGGCTTTGTCGTGGCTGTCGCAAGAGAATAACCGTAACCGTAAAACGCCTGAGTGAAAAAAGCTCAGGCGTTTTCATTTTTTTATTTTCTGTGTGACCGATCCGATCCGTTTTGCGTCTTATCAGATGAAAGGACCTTTCAGAGAGGAGGCTGTTTATGACAGACGACCGTCAGATCATCGAACTGCTTGAGCTGCGCGACGAACGCGCGATCTGTGAAATGCGGCGCAAATACAGCAAGGGCTGCCAGACCATCGCATACAACATCCTCGGAAACCGCATGGACGCAGAGGAGATCGTCAACGACACGATGCTGCACACCTGGAATGCAGTTCCCCCGCTGCATCCGGAAAACCTGTTCTCATTCCTTGCGGCCGTCACCAAGCGGCTCTCCATCAGCAGAGTGCGCAGGGAACACGCGGAAAAACGCGGCGGCAGCCTGCCGGCCGGCGCAGTCCTGGATGAACTGGAGGAATGCCTCCCGTCCGCACAGAATGTGGAGCAGCATATCGAACACAGGGCACTGGTCGAAGCACTGAACCGGTATCTCCGGCAAATGGAGCCGGACGCACGCGCGATCATGGTGCAGCGGTACGTCCGGGCGTTGTCTGTCAAGGAAATTGCGGAGCTTTACGGCTTCTCAGAGAGCAAGGTCAAAATGGCGCTGCTCCGCGCCCGCAAACAGCTGAAAAAGCATCTGGAACAGGAGGAATGGATATGAACGCACAGGAACTGTTTGACGCTTTCCGGGATACGGATCCGGCTTTTCTCGCTGAGGCGGATCAGCTGGCCGACCGCGCTGCGGAACAGAATTCCTGCAAAGCGGATACACAGCCCGAGAACGAGATTCAGCAGATCTTTGCACAGGCTTCCGCCAGCAGGGCAAAAGCGCCGGCATATCATCTGGAAGAACGTGAAACCGCAGCAAAAACAGATCTTTTCGCAGATCTGACCGGTTCTGCGGAAACGCTCCCGGTTCGCCGGAACATCGCACAGCCGAAGGAACGCATCAGTGCAGGAACGATCTTCCGCAGGATCGGCGGCATCGCAGCTGCCGTCGCAATTTTCAGCATCGGCGCATTTGCACTGTCCGTCATCACGTCGCGGAGCAGCGGCATCAGCACAATACCGGCAGCGCAGCCCGCAGCAGAATCCGAACCGGAGGTTGCGGTACAAAACGGAACCGCACAGGATCAGTCCGGCAGCGAATCAAATTTTATTCTGAAAGTCAACGGAGAAGTATACAGAGGCTCCAACGTCACATCCCAGTTAGAGGTAGACAGCAACGGCAATACCATCTATCATTTCAAGGTGGACGGACAGACTATCACAGCAAAAGGCAGCGATACTCCCCAGCTGATCACATACGATCAATACGGAGGGTATTCATGCAACTTTGTCAATGTACCGCTCATCCAGGTCAGCTGCGGCGGCGACATACCGCGCAATACAGAGCCTGAGGACTGCCGGCCGATTCTGTTTCAGCCGGATCAGACGCCTGTGGAGCTGACATTGCAGCCGGTCTATCGCAGCACAG
>JAFZBC010000068.1:0-2331 GCA_017561965.1 Oscillospiraceae bacterium | reverse complement strand
GTTCGGCCGGGCAGAATCATAAAAAAGGAGTGTTACATATGGAAATGACAGCCAAAGCAGGCCTCACAGAGGACCAGTTTCAGAAGATCATTACATTTCTCGATGAACTTCGCAGCAAGCATATGCACAAGATGTATGTCAGCATCGGCGGTTCGATTCTGCTGGCTATCCCGGGACTGATTACGCTTTCCAGCATTCAGTATTCCGAGAAGCTGAACATGGAAGGGCACGCCGGAAATCTCTTTTCCGATGCAGCGTTTATCTTGTGGCTGCTCTGTCTTGGCGCGACACTTGTGCTGTTCCTGACAGGATATCAGAAGTATTTCGGCTCCAGGGCGCTGGTCAACCGCTTCAAGCGTCAGGAGTTTTCCTGTACGTTTGTGAAGGTCGGGCAGATGTCCGGCAGCGAGGGACGGCCGCCCTATCTGATGAAGGATACCGCCGGAACGGATTATTATGTTCCGCTGTATCTGGATTTCAAGCAGATGAAGCCCGGGGAAAACGCGGTCGGCATTTTCATGACCGGCGGCGGCGAGCGCTTTGCCGTGAGCATCCCCTCCTCGGATTATTGAAACGGCACTGTCCCTTTGGAATTCCGAATATGAAAGAAGAGGCACTGACTGTCCGGTCAGTGCCTCTCTGCTTGTAGAAAAAGCGGTATCTCCGATGGATTTATAATGGGGCTGCCCCCCACCAAAGGGAAAAAAGCCTTTGGAATCTCACAATATGGAAAATTTAAGTAAATACATTCTTTATATACAAAACGGGGTCTGGGGATACGTCCCCAGCGGGAGTTTGAGGGCAGAGCCCTCATTACGGATCATCGCGCAGCGATACCGCATTCACAGCCGCGAGCAGATGACGAGCAGGTGCCCGCTGCCGCAGGTGATTTCCGCAGAATCCGCCGTAATGCGGTTGCTGACGCCGAGCGGGAATGCTCTGGTCAGCGTACCGTTTTGCAGCGGATAGTATACGCCGGATGCAGAAACGCCGGTGCATTCCTGCGACCACGCAAACAGCGAGAGCGACCATCCCGCCCGCTGCGGGATGCGTTTTGTTTCACCGCTTTTCATCAGGAATGCGAGATTGCCCGTGCCGATCAGAACCGCATCCGCACCGGCATCGCGCAGAAATTCGAGCGTTTGCAGATTGGCAAGCGTATGATCAAGGCGCCCGCCGAATGCGCCGTAAATGCGGATGTCGCGGAAGCCCTTTTCCAGTGCAACGCGCGATGCGAGCAGCGTGTCAGTGTCATCCTTTTCCACCGGAACAGTCATGTGCGGCAGTGATTCCGGCACGGCGCCGAGAGAGTCAAAGTCCCCAAGCACCAGATCCGGTTTCAGCGAGAGCGTTTCCGCAAGATGCAGTCCGCTGTCCGCACAGATGATATAGGCGTCCTCCGGCACCGGCAGGCAAAGGCGCCCCGCCTCCGGCCCGCCCGCGAGAATCGCGCAGATTCGTTGTTTGTTCATATGTAGCGCTCCTGAGAATCAGATAAAAGACTGCTCCGTGTTGCCGGAGCAGTCTTGTTGGTTCAAATCCGGAAGCCCCCGTTCAGGAAGAACAGGCCGAGCATCAGTGAGATGAATGATGCTGCCAGACATTTTTTGCCGACGGTTTTCGTCTGCTGATTTTTGGAAAACAACAGAATGCCGCCGATGAAAATACCGATGCCGATTGACGGCAGGCAGCCGCAGATCAGAAAATCGTTTCCGAGCTTGATGCGGCGGGGATCCTTTTCCGTGCGCAGCATCAGCCCGAGAATGATGCCGAACAGCGGCACAATGCAGCTGAGAATATAGCCGAAAACGGTCAGCGGTCTGGTTTTCTCCGGCTCGGGAACCGGCTCCAGCCGCGCCGCGATCATCGCCAGCTCCTCCTCGGAATACAGCTCCTGCTGCGTGGCGTAGATCAGACGCAGATCCTCCTGCGAATAACTGTTGAGCTCCTGTTCAAATGCTGTCTTATCCATATGCTGCCTCCCGCTGTTGTATTACTTCTGATAAAGGCGGTTGCTCTGGAACTGCGGATCGCAGGTGACATTGAGGCCGAGGCGCTTCAACGTGCGCTCATCCACCTGCGAAAGGATCACCGTCGAGTGCATCTCGCAGCCGCGCAGCTTTGCAAGCTGTGTCATGGCGCGCTCTGCGGTCGGGTTGGTCGCAGCGGAAATCGACAGCGCCACCAGTGTTTCGTCCGTATGCAGACGCGGATTCTCATTGCCGAGGTGATCGGTCTTGAGGTGCTGGATCGGCTCAATGACCGTCGGGCTGAGCAGGTCAATCGCATCATTGATCTTGCCGAGCGATTTCAACGCGTTCAGCAGCATGG
>JAFZBC010000067.1:0-4097 GCA_017561965.1 Oscillospiraceae bacterium | reverse complement strand
GAGGGGACGCCCTGCGACAGAGGGCGTCCCCTGAAACCGGAACTTCTCCGACAAACCGGAGCGGCATCCCCACAATCGGGAATGCCGCTTTTCGTTTATCATCCTTTGTCCTTCTCCAGTCCGTTCCAGCCAAACCGGAAAAAGGATACCAGAATCGAAATAATTGTAATGGACTCGCTGAGAATGCCGCCCAGCGAATGCACGATCACATCGTAAACGAGCCAGCACGGCGACGCGCAGACCAGATTGACCATGCGGATCTTCCGCGGACTGTCGGACCAGTAAGCAAAGGTGCTGGAAACCGAAGCTGCAAACGCCAGCAGGCTGACCGGACCGTTCCAGGTCAGCAGCAGCACCGCCGCAAACAGTCCGGCGATCACGGCAGGACACCACTTCTGCCGCACCCAGTTCCAGTCACGGTACTTCATCATCAGCGCATTGCGCAGCATATTGACAGCCAGACTCAGGCAGCCGCTTTTTGCATCCAGCAGATAAAATTGCAGACAGAACAGCGCCGAACCGATCAGCTGGAGCAGAAACAGCTTCCGGTTGGACTTGATCTGATAGGACAGGACAAACACGGCAACGGCAGCAAAGCCGATGCCCTGAATCACAAGGTCGTTCATAGCGTTACGCTCCTGAAAGAAAGATTGCACCCTGCTATTATAGCACAGAATCCGCAAAACCGCAATCGCCGTCAGCGCATATTCACAGCAGCAGTTTACCGTACAACTTCGCGCACCGTTCAGCTTTGTGCAGTATTTTACAGTGCAAAAATAAACATAAGAATACAAGTATCCCCGAAGCGGCGAAAGCCCCTGCTTTTCATCTGTTTTCTGCCAAACCGATTCCATACATAAATGCGGAAATGACAGTTTTTTTGCATATTTGACACTTGACGGCAAATCCGAACTATGCTATACTGAATTATACAAATCATAAAAAGCCGGAATGCCTGTACAGACATATCCGGCAGAACATGCAGCGAATAAGGGGATTTGAAGATGAAAAGAAAACTGACAGGACTGATCGCGCTGGAGCTGGCCATGTGCAGTGTCATGCATGTACAGGCCGCCGAAACCGAGCTGCTGCATTCCGGCTTTGAGGACGGCCTATCCGGCTGGACGGGACGCGGCGGCGCGACCGTCGCAGCTTCATCCGATGCGGCAGCAGAAGGCTCTGCCTCTGCGGCAGTCACCGGGCGGACGGATGCATGGAACGGCATCTCGTATGCACTCGGCAGCAGCTGCCCCGCAGGGACGCAGCTCCGCGTGCAGGCACAGGTCATGCAGAAATCCGGCGAGAGCGTTCATTTCAAAATGACCATGCAGTACGAATCCGGCGGCAAGGCGGTCTACGATACCTTTGCAGAGGGCGATGCCGCATCCGGCGAGTGGCTCAAGCTCGCCGCAGAAAGCTACACCGTGCCGGAGGGCACGGATCCGGTGCTGTACATTGAAACCGATACCGCCGTCTGCGATTTTTACATGGATGAAGCGGTCATCACGCGGATCGGTGCGGCGGTACTGCCGTCCGGCAATTTTAAAAAGGGCGACGCAAATCACAGCGGCAAAATCGACAAAGCCGATGCGGAAGCGCTCCGGGATTATCTGCTCGGCAAGGAGGATGCTGCCGTCGGAAAAACCGCTGCCGATCTGGACGAGGACGGCGTGCTGACGTCAAAGGATCTGTCAAAGCTCAAGGATCAGATTCTGAATCCGCCCGCAGAGCCGGAGCACGACACGGATTACATGTCCAAGATCCGCGATCAGATCACCGCGAATGTGCCGCAGAATGTTCTGAAAAATCCGGAGGGCAAACTCGAACATATCACGTACTATTCTGAAACGGCCAAGCGCGACAAGGGCGCGAATGTCTGGCTGCCGCCGGGGTATGACCCGAATGAGCAGTATCCCGTGTTCTATGTCAATCACGGCTACGGCGGCGACGAATCTGCCATGACGAGCGGCATGGGCGTGCGGGAAATTGCGACGAACCTGATCAAGAGCGGCGATGCCGTCCCGATGATCATTGTGTTCACGGATCAGTATTCCGACCCGGCGCATCCGAAGCAGACCGGCAACGGTCAGGCGGACGTTCCCGGCTATGACCTGTTCGTGGAGGATATGCCGGGCAGCCTGATGCCGTATATCGAATCGCATTATCCGGTCAAAACAGGCCGCGAATATACCGCAGTTGCCGGCTTCTCCATGGGCGGCAGAGAATCGCTCTACCTCGGCATGAAGTGCTGCGACAAGATCGGCTACATCGGCGGCGGCGCTCCGGCTCCGGGCATCTTCCCGACCAAGGATCAGTTCATGGATCATCCGGGCGTCATGAGCAAGGACGATATGCGCATTGATCCGCCGTATTCGCCGTATCTGCTGCTGATCGCAGGCGGCACAAATGACACCATGGTCAACGATTTCCCGAAGCAGTACAGTGACCTGTTCACGGCGCACGGCACGGAAAACATCTATCTTTCGGTGCCGGGCGGCGGGCATGACAGCAACACGATCATCCCGATGATGTACAATTTCATCCGTTTTATTTTCAAGGCTTGATCTGAAAAAGGTATCTCCGATGGATTGAGAATGGGGCGCTCGCCCTCAATTCTGATTCATCGGAGATACTGCTTTCATTGTTCAAGAAGGTTATAAATGCCGTCCTCGGAGAGCACGCCGCGTTTCAGATCCTTCGGGAGCAGACCTGCTTCATCCGCGGCAAAATCGCGCTTCCATGCATCGCTGCCGTAATAATCCGAGAGCGCCTGCACCATGCCTTTCCGCGCGGGATCGTCCGCAGGCAGCATTTCCGTCTGCCGCATCAGCTCCTCATAATGCGTAATACGCCGGATCTGTTCCGAAACGGATTCCGGCGTGGCGGGCAATCGCTTTTCAAACCGGAACATGTCGAACAATTCGCAGTCCGGATCCCCGGGGGCAGGATAATGCGCACCGTAAAACGCAACGATATGGAACCCGCAGCGGTTGACGTAAAAATGAATGTTGCGCTGTTCAAAATACGGCGTACAGGTTTCCCACACGGTGACCTCCGGGTGCATTGCTTCGATCTCGCACCATGCCGCAAACCCGATGCCCCTGCTGTGCTCGGCCGGCGTTACGAACAGCAGCTCCAGCTCGCCGGAATCGTACGCCGTACGGATGACGGCACCCCCGACCGCTTTGCCGTCCTGCATGATTCGGAACGCCTGTCCTTCACGGATGGAACGCAGGATCGTATCGCGGGAGATGATCTCGCCGTCCTCCTCAAAATGGTCGTCGCGCTGACCGAATTCCTCCAGCGCGCCGTACCGGAACGCCTCCTGATTGTCTTTGATAAACTGCTCCTGATCCGCCGGCGTCAGCGGGAGCAGCGTGATATCTGCCATGCTTCTTCCTCCGATTGCTCCGTTACATCAGCGAATCCCTTGCCGCTTCAAACGCTGCAATGACGCGGTCGCACCACTGATCAAAGTCCGGATCCGCCTGCTGGAATTCCGGATGCGCAAGAATATGCCGCACGGTCTGCCGGATGCCCTGATCCGCCCGGACGGTCGCACAGAAGCCCGGAACGGCGCGCTTGAGCTTGCTGTTGTCGAAGATCACGGTATTGGCCTTGTCACCAATCAGACTGCCGGTCAGGTCATAGTCGCTGACAGCTGCCAGAAAATCAGACGGAATATGCACCGCGTTCAGCTTCACGCCGAGTTCATCCGCGATGATCTGATAGATCTGATCCCAGGTCAGGCTCTCGTCCGAGGTGATATGAAACGCCTGCCCGATCGCGTGGAGATTCCCGGCAAGTCCGCAGTAGCCCTTTGCAAAATCGCTGTTGTGCGTGATGGTCCAAAGAGAACTGCCGTCACCGTGAATAATGACCGGTTTCCCCTCCTGCATCCGTTTCAGCACCTGCCAGCTGCCGCCCTTTCCGTGAACGCCCAGCGGGACGGAACGCTCGTCATAGGTGTGGCTCGGCCGGATGATCGTAACGGGAAAGCCGTTTTCACGGTACTGCTGCATCAGATATTCCTCGCAGGCGATCTTGTCGCGGGAATACTGCCAGTACGGATTGGCGAGCGGCGTGCTCTCCGTGAT
>JAFZBC010000066.1:0-6851 GCA_017561965.1 Oscillospiraceae bacterium | reverse complement strand
GGCACTGTTCAGCGTCAAATATTATTTTGATAAGGTCAAAGATGATAATGATACGGATTACAGCTTCACGCTGGATGAAATGCCCGGGTTCAGATACCTGAAAAAGGAAAACGGCTTCTACATCTATGAGAACGAAGCCTATATCCCGATGGGCATTGCATATGATTCCTATATCCGGCAGAATGATTTTGATACAATCAGCAAGATGACCGGCGAAAAGGTGCTGCTCAAGGCGCTGGTGCTCTCCGATGAGCAGATCGAACAGTACAGCGATATTCTCACCGAACTGCCCGCACCGGATGTCAGCAGCATGAGCGCAGCAGAGTATCCGGCTTACTGTCAGGCGCGTGCGGAGCAGACCTGCTCCTCCTTTGAATATGATTCCTACGGGTTCCGTGCGAAGATCAGCCTGGAAAAGCCGCAGATGGTCTTTTTCAGCGTTCCGTGGGAGAGCGGCTGGACAGCCGAGGTCAACGGCAAAGCGGTGCCTGCCGAGCGCGTCAGCAACGGTCTGATGGCTGTGCGCTGCGAAAAGGGCGACAATGCCATCACGTTCCGTTACCGCACTCCGGGGCTGAGAGAGGGTGCCATCGTATCCGTCAGCGGACTGGGCGCACTGCTGCTCTATCTGATCTGGCGGCTGATCGCGGAGCGCGGCAGCAGACCGAAGTATCCGAAGCAGAAGCATTTTTACGATTATGCCGGCACAGACATGATGTTTGAGCAGGCAGTCTATACCGAGCATGCCGCAACCAAGCAGCATGGCAGACCGGCATACAGGCGAAAGAAAAAACAACCGGAGGCTGAAAAGCATGACAGCTGAATCAAACCTGACACCGCATCTCCGGGAGGAGATGCTCTCGTCAGAGGAAATCTATGACGGCAGGATCCTGCACGTCACGCGGGACACCGTCCGCATGGAAAACGGCGATGAGGCGCTCCGCGAGGTCGTGCATCATCCCGGCGGCGCGTGCGTTGTGCCGCTGACGGCCGACCGGCAGGTCATCATGGTGCGGCAGTTCCGTTATCCGTATCTGGAAACGACGCTGGAGATCCCGGCGGGCAAGCTGGAATACGGCGAGGATCCGAAGGGCTGCGCGGAGCGCGAGCTCTCCGAGGAGGCCGGGGCGTCTGCGGATGCACTGGAATCGCTCGGGCAGCTCTACCCGACGCCCGCCTACGACACGGAGATCATTCATATGTATCTTGCGCGGAATATCCGGCAGGGGGCGGGTCAGCATCTCGATCCGGACGAATTTCTGGATGTGGTGCAGCTCCCGCTTGCAGAGGCGGTTGCCATGGTGATGCGCGGCGAGATCCGCGATGCCAAAACGCAGATCGCGCTGCTGAAAACCGCGATGCTGCTTCAGCAGGATGACGCTGCCCGCTGACAGAACCGTTCACAGGCAATAAAAAAACTTTCCGGCGCGATTGCTCACGCCGGAAAGTCCGGAAATCCGTATCAACGATCTTATAACGCAGCTGCGGGGGCAGCGGGTTCGGCCGGTACCGCCTCAACTGCGGCCGGTGCGGCAGAATACTCTGCTGCTGCGGACTCTGCCTCAGCCTGCATCAGTGCAAGCTGCTCCTGATAGGCTTCCAGAATCTGGTTCTCCAGATACTGTCTTGCCTGCGCGGAGATCGGATGCACGATGTCGCGGAAAATGCCGCCCTCGTCCTTCCGGCTGGGCATTGCGACGAATAAGCGTGTTTCACCCTGCACGACCTTGATGTCATGAACAGCAAGCATCTGATCCAGTGTGATGGATACGATGGCGCGGAGTCTTCCGTCAGTCATCATTTTGCGGATTTTCAGATCAGTAATTTCCATGGGGAATTCCTTCCTTTCTGCATAAGGGAATGTCGAACATAGTTGCCCGAAAGCATAGGCGCATTGCAGGATGATTTGCGCCTGTTGCGTATATCATAGCATGGAATTGTGTTGATTCTGTGAATGTTTCATGTTAACAAATAATATAAAATGCAATATCTGCGGTTTTTTCGCTGATAATCTTAAGAATTTGCGCAATCCGCATTAAAAAACTGCACATCGGTGCAGCAAAACAGGGATCGCGCCGGAAAGGATCTTTTTATCATGAGTTCAATTCTCGAAGGCAAGCAGCATATCCATATGATCGGAATCGGAGGCAGCGGCATGTATCCGCTGGCACAGGTGCTGCACGCAAAGGGCTATACGCTCAGCGGCTCCGACAACAACGAAACCGATACGCTGGCGGCTGTGCGCGCGCTGGGCATTCCGGTGCAGATGGGACAGCGCGCGGAGAACATCGAGGGCGCGGATCTGGTTGTGTATTCCGCGGCCATTGCGAAAACGAATCCCGAGCGCGCCGCGGCAGAGCAGAGCGGTGTTGCGATGATGGAGCGCAGTGAGCTGCTGGGACTGGTTTCCGAATGGTACAGCGATGCGGTCTGCATTGCAGGCACGCACGGCAAAACGACGACCTCCTCCATGCTGGCACAGATTCTGTTCACCGCCGGCATTGACCTCTCCGCGGTCATCGGCGGAAAGCTCCCGGCGATCGGCGGCAGCGGCAGAGCGGGCAGCAGCGACGTGTTCGTCTGCGAGGCCTGCGAGTATGTGGATACGTTCCTGCATCTTTCCCCGGATATTGCGGTGATCCTGAATATTGACGCGGATCACATGGAATATTTCAAGACCATGGAGAACCTGAAAGCCTCGTTTACGAAGTTTGCGCAGAAATCCAGCAGATATGTACTGTATAACGGTGACGATGCCAATTCCTGCGAGGCGATGGCAAAGGTCACCGGCAAGACGATGCTCCGCTTCGGCACGGGCGCGGACTGCGAGTGGCGCGCTTCAGACATTGTCCACACGCCGGAGCAGACGACCGAATTCAGCGTCTGGCATGACGGCGTGCTGCTCGGCACGGCGGTGCTGACCGTGCCCGGCGAGCACAATGTCCTCAATGCGCTGGCAGCGATCGCGGCGGCGCATCTGGTCGGAATGAATTTTGCACAGTGTCAGGCAGGCCTGCGGGAATTCCACGGTGCAAAGCGCCGCTTTGATATTCACGCACAGGTCGGCGGCATCACGGTCGCGGATGACTACGGGCATCATCCCGCAGAGATCGCGGCGACGCTCCGTGCGGCAAAGGCCATGCCCTACAAGCGCGTGATTGCGGTGCACCAGCCGTTCACCTACACCCGGACGGCGCGGCTGCTCGATGAATTTGCAGAAGCACTGGAAATTGCCGATGTTGTTGCGCTGACCGACATCATGGGCGGCAGAGAGGAAAACACGCTCGGCATCTTCACCAGAATGCTGGCGGAGAAAATTCCGGACTGCATCTGGTTCCCGCAGGACGAAACCGTCCCGCAGACCGATGCGCGGAAATATCAGAACTTTGACGACGTCTGCGAGGCTGTCTGCAAGATCGCACAGCCCGGCGACCTCATCATCACGCTCGGCTGCGGCGACGTCAACAAGCTGTCCAAGCAGATTGCAGATACCCTGAAAGCCATGCAGTGATCTGCCGCTGAGAAGGAGGGAAACATCATGCTGAATGAAAAGGCGCAGATGATCTACCGCTATATCCGCGAGCGCATTGATGACGGCTATGCGCCGACTGTGCGTGAGATCTGTGCCGCGCTGGACATCCGTTCCACATCGACCGTCCACCGCTATATCAATCTGCTGGTGGATGAGGGAATGCTCGACAAAATGGACAATCAGAACCGCGCGATCCGTCTGCACGGCAGCAGTGCGCGGAACGTCCCGCTGATCGGCACGGTCACCGCCGGTATGCCGATCACGGCGATTGAAAATATCGAGGACTATCTGAGCTATATCCCTGACCGGCATTTCACCGGCGAGCTGTTTGCACTGAAGATCCGCGGCGAGAGCATGATCAAGGCGGGCATCCTGGACGGCGACATCGTCATCGTTGAGCAGTGCAGCACCGTCGAAAACGGTGAGATCGCCGTGGTCATGGTGCATGACGACGAAGCGACAGTCAAGCGGTTTTACAAGGAAAACGGCGGATACAGGCTCCAGCCGGAGAATGACACAATGGAGCCGATCTATGTGAAGGAAGCGGCGGTTCTCGGGAAGGTCGTCGCGCTGATGCGTTACTTTGAGTGAGAAAAGAAAGGAAGAACAGACTATGAAACAGAGAGTGAAGGTTGTGCTTTGCGGTAAGGAATATGCATTGCAGACAGAGGACGCGCCGAGCTACGTGTATCAGCTGGCGAAGAATCTGGAGAAGCGCATCTCCGATATTACGGAGAATAACCCGCGTGTTTCCGCGCATTCCGCAGTCATGATGGTCGCGCTTTCCACGATGGACGAGCTGACCAAGGCGAACAACAGCGTTGAGGTGATCCGTTCGCAGGTCAAGGAATACGTGGACGAGGCCGGAAAGGCACGTCTGGAGCGCGATGCAGCGCTGCGGGAAATCGATGTCCTGAAAGCAAAGATCGAGCAGCTGGAAAATCTCAACAAGCTGAAATCCCTGAGCGAGAGCATCCGGAGCAGCGAAAAGAAGCCGGAGCAGGCATCCGGACAGACCGATGCGGCAGATGCGCCTGCGGAGGAGCAGCTCTCTCTGACACAGCCGGAGGCATGAGCAGGATCGAACTGCTGGCGCCCGCCGGAAGTATGGAGGCGCTGACAGCGGCGCTGCGCTGCGGTGCGGACGCCGTCTATGCCGGTGCGGAGCAGTTTTCTGCCCGCGCCAACGCAGAAAATTTTGATGCGGACGGGCTCGCGGAGGCAGCACGGCGCTGTCATCTGTACGGCGCAAAGCTGTACCTCGCGGTCAATACGCTGATTTTTGATACGGAGCTTTCCGCGCTCGATGCGCTGCTGCAAACGGCGGCGGACATCGGCGCGGACGGCTGCATCGTGCAGGATCCCGGTGCAGCGAAGTACATCGCGCAGCGGCTCCCGACACTGCGGCTCCATGCATCCACACAAATGACGATTCATTCGCCCGCCGGCGTGAGATTTGCAAAGCAGGCGGGCTTTTGCCGTATCGTGGCGGCGCGGGAGCTCTCCGGAAAACAGCTCGCCGCCGTCTGCGCAGAGGCGGAACGCTGCGGCGTGGAGGTCGAGGCGTTTGTTCACGGTGCGCACTGTATGTCGGTGTCCGGTCAGTGCTGGATGTCTGCGGCCATGGGCGGCCGGAGCGCGAACCGCGGCTGCTGCGCGCAGCCATGCCGTCTGCCGTTCACGGCGGATCCCGCAAAAAAGGACGCCTGCGCGCTCTCGCTCAAGGATATGTCGCTGGTCACGCATCTTTCGGAGATCACTGCGCTCGGTGTGACCTCTCTGAAAATCGAAGGCAGAATGAAGCGCCCGGAATACGTCGCCGCTGCCGTGACGGCCTGCCTCGCTGCGCTCTCCGGTCAGCAGCCGGATCTGCACGAGCTGCGCGCGGTCTTTTCCCGCAGCGGCTTTACCGACGGTTACTTCACCGGCATCCGGAAGGACATGTTCGGGACGCGGCAGAAGGAGGACGTCACCGCGGCGCAGGACGTCTTGCAGCAGCTGCGTGAAAAATACCGGAAACCGCGCAAATGCGCCGTTCTGAATGCACATTTTACGCTGGCGTCGGATACACCCGCGGCACTGACCGTCACGGATGACGCCGGACACAGCGTCACCGTCAAAGGAGAGATCCCGCAGCCCGCGCAGAACCGTCCGACCGATCTGCCGATGCTGCAAAAGCAGTTCGACAAGCTCGGGGATACCGTATATACGGCGGGGCAGGTGACGGCGGAGATCGAAGGCATGCTGATGCTTCCGGCATCCGCGCTGAACGCGATGCGCAGAGATGCTGTAGAGCAGACAGATGCGGCGCGGATCCGTGCCAATACGCCGGCGCATCGGTTACAGACGCCGCTTGCGCTGCCGGAGCAGCAGAAAAAGCACGGGAATCCGAAATTCCGCGTACAGGTTCGCAATACGGAGCAGATTGCCGGACTGGCGGATTTTGCCGATGAGATCGATGCGCTGCTGCTGCCCTTGCAGCTTGCGGAACGCTATGCGGCAGGGGAACAGCCGGTCCCGATTGAAAAATGCATTCTGGTGCCGCCGCGGTTTTACTGTGACGAGGATGTGGTTCTGCATATGCTGAAAGATGCGAAGACACGCGGATTTTCACATATTGCATGTCAGCACGCGGCGGATGTGCAGCTCGGAAAAGAGCTCGGGATGACGCTGCACGGCGGGCTCGGGCTGCATATCACGAATTCCCATGCTGCGGCATTTTACGAAGCGGCCGGTCTGACAGACGCGCTCTGCTCGCCGGAATCGCCCGCGATGCCTGCCGGGACGCTGCCGCTCGGACGGATGATTTACGGGCGGCTCCCGCTGATGCTGACGCGGAACTGTCCGGTGCAGGCGCAGGTCGGCTGTGCGAAATGCAGGCATCAGCTGACAGACCGCAAAGGGGCTGAGGTGTATACCGACTGCACGCGCATCACGGAAAAGCCGGATTATGCGGAGCTGTTCAATGCGGCACCGTTCTGGCTCGCGGATCAGCCGCAGAGGTTTGCGGACGCAGCGTTCGGGCTGCTGTTGCTGACGGACGAATCTGCGGCGCGTACCGAAGAGGTGCTTTCCGCGTATCTGCACGGGAGCCCTGCGGTTCCGCCGCTTCGCTTCACCCGGGGCATCAGGGTGGCGGATTGAGAACGGGAAAGCGGTATCTCCGATGGATCAAAAATGGGGCGCTGCCCCATACCCCGCCAAAGGGACACTGTCCCTTTGGAATCCCGTTTTGTTATAAAAGGTGAAGTCATAATAAAAGTTTGCGAGCGAAACACTCCGGCATATCAAGAGGGGATGCCCTGCGATAGAGGGCGTC
>JAFZBC010000065.1:0-20874 GCA_017561965.1 Oscillospiraceae bacterium | reverse complement strand
TATGTCAAATCTGAACCTGATACAACTGAACGGAGGAATTCAGCTTGCCTACTATGGAAGAAGAAATCCGGCGGCGGAGAACCTTTGCGATTATATCGCACCCGGACGCCGGTAAAACCACACTGACCGAAAAGCTGCTGCTCTACGGCGGCGCCATTGCAATGGCCGGTGCGGTCAAGGGAAAGAAGAACGCGCGCCATGCGGTTTCCGACTGGATGGAAATTGAGAAGCAGCGCGGTATTTCCGTCACCTCGTCCGTCATGCAGTTTGAGTATGACGGCTGCTGCATCAACATCCTCGATACGCCCGGACATCAGGACTTTTCCGAGGACACCTACCGCACCCTGATGGCGGCAGACGCTGCAATCATGGTCATTGACGCGGCAAAGGGCGTCGAGGCGCAGACCAGAAAGCTGTTCAAGGTCTGTGTCATGCGGCATATCCCGATCTTCACATTCGTCAACAAAATGGACCGTGAGGCACGGAACCCGTTTGATCTGATGGAAGAAATTGAGCGTGAGCTCGGCATCAAAACCTATGCGGTCAACTGGCCGATCGGCTCGGGCAAGGATTTCAAGGGCGTGTTTGATCTGGAAAGCAGACACATCCTCTCGTTTGAGGGCACCGGCGGCATGCACACGGTTTCCAAGACAGAGGTGACGCCGGATGATCCGGCACTGGCGGATCTGATCGGCAAGGACAACCATGCGCAGCTCGCGGAGGACATTGAACTGCTGGACGGCGCCTCGGAGGACTTCGACCTGGCAGCGATCCATTCCGGCGCGCTCTCCCCTGTTTTCTTCGGCTCTGCGCTGACAAACTTCGGCGTCGAACCGTTCCTAAAGCGTTTTCTGGAGCTGACGCCGCCGCCGCTCGCCCGCATTGCGGACGGTGAAACGGTTTCGCCGTTTGATGAGAGCTTCTCTGCATTCGTGTTCAAAATTCAGGCGAACATGAACAAGGCGCACCGCGACCGCGTCACATTCCTGCGCATCTGCTCCGGCAAATTCACGCGGGATATGGAGGTTTATCACGTACAGGGCGACAAGAAAATGCGCCTCTCCCAGCCGCAGATGATGATGGCGGAGAACCGCGAGATCATTGACGAGGCGTTTGCCGGAGATATCATCGGCGTGTTTGATCCCGGTCTGTTCGCGATCGGTGACACGATCTGCGCACCGAACAAAAAGCTCCGCTTTGAAGGCATCCCGACCTTTGCACCGGAGCATTTCGCCCGTATCCGTCACAAGGATACAATGAAGCGTAAGCAATTCGTCAAGGGCGTCATGCAGATTGCGCAGGAGGGTGCCATCCAGATTTTCCATGAGCCGGAAACCGGTATGGAGGAGGTCATCGTCGGCGTGGTCGGCGTTCTGCAATTCGAGGTGTTCGAGCACAGAATGCGCACGGAGTATAACGTCGAGATCATCCGGGAGCCGCTGAGCTATCAGTATATCCGCTGGATCGGCGGCATCCCGACAGACAAAAAGCCAAAGCTCATCATCAGCGAGGACACCAAGCTGGTGCAGGATTTCCGCGACCAGTATCTGCTGCTGTTCACAAGCGAGTGGAACATCCGCTGGGCGCTGGAGAAAAACGAGGGGCTGGAGCTCCGCGATTTCAGCAAGAACTGAATAAGGCAACAGAACAACCGCCGGTATGCAGAAAACATACCGGCGGCTCTTTTTGTATACTGTTCTCAATCACGCATGCCGGTAGCACTTTGGTTATCCGGCATTCAGAAGCGGGCATCCTTCAAACAAATCGGTGCTGGATCGGTCCAGCGGATACGTTGCAGGATCGACAAGGGATTCCAGAGCGGAACAGCCGCAGAACAATTCTCCCATTTGTGTCACATCGGAAAAATCAAAGCTGCTCAGATCCAGATCGGTCAGGCTGCTGCAATTCTTGAACATACACTGTACCGAAGTGAGATTCGGGGTATCAAACCCGCGGAGATCCAGCGTTTTCAGTCCGCGGCATCCGTTGAACATACTGTACATACTTGTCACATTTGCGGTGTCAAACGAATGCAGATCCAGCGATTCCAGACTGCGGCAGCAATAGAACATACTGCGCATGTTGGTCACATTTGCCGTATTGAATCCGCTGAGATCCAGTGTTTTCAGTGACTTGCATTCGCTGAACATTTCCTTCATATTTGTCACATTTGAGGCGTCCGCGTTGGAAAGATCAATGCTGACTGCGCCAAGGCCGACAAACAGGGAGCTGCAATCCGGCGGCAGCACTGTCCCGGGCAGACAGACAATCCTGTCGATATCAATCGCG
Source organism: Oscillospiraceae bacterium (assembly GCA_017561965.1). Taxonomy (GTDB): domain Bacteria; phylum Bacillota; class Clostridia; order Oscillospirales; family Ruminococcaceae; genus Firm-04. Next base: position 18,585 of record JAFZBC010000065.1, on the reverse strand, counting down.
CTGCATAAAAACCTGTACCCGGCTAAACTCCTGAGATCTTCCTTCGCAACATTTCCGCTCAGCGTAAGTGTATGGTCAGAATCGGAGCCGTCCTGTTCAAGCAGTTTCCGCTTGAGTAGTGTCAGATCTCTGGCATCCACACACAGATTCCTGTCCGGATCATTGAAGAACGGGACTGTATATCCGAGCCCGTCAAAAATATAGCTTTCCAGTAAGCATTCATCCAGCATGGTGGAGATACGATCTTTGGTTACCCTCGCAGAACCGGACAGACCTGTTTCATTGATCTGCCGTTCCAGCGCATCGACACGCGCTGCCGTTTGCGGATCGAGGTCATATTGTTTCAAATCTGTGATGTACCGGCGTAACGAATACCGCAGAACACCCCCGTGCGCCAGCGCGCCGTCACTGTACCGGATGCCGCATCTGTTTCTGTTTTCGACCATCGTCATACAAAAATCTTCATCCGGCAGCAGCGGATTGATATAATAGGTAATCCTGCGCTGACTGGCTGACACGTCCGGAACACTCGTATCATATTGCATCATCCCGTTTGATCCGAACACCGTCAGTTCACGGTTCGGCTCATTCCGGTCAATCGTGCCATAATACCAATCAAACCACGTACAAGAATTGGTTCGCCAATTCAGCTTGAGATAAAAGTTGATGCCGATCCGGCCGGTTTCACTGTCCCACGTCACACTGATTTTCTGCACATCAACAGCTGCCTGTTCTGAAGGAACCTGCGCGTTCGTCTGTGTTGTCGTCCCCTGCTGCGCCGTTGTGCCCGGCGAGGACGCATTCAGCGGAATCGCAGGCAGTTCCCCGGCTTCGGTCGTTGTCGTCACCAAAGGCGTTGTCGTCACCAAAGGCGTTGTCGCATTGATCGTCAGCAACGGCAACTCAACCGTTCCGGACGGAACAGAAACAGCAGATGTAGCATTCGCCGATCCGATTGTTTCCGGCGGCGCTGTGGTCATATCCGGCTGAACAGTCGTGATTCCTGTTATCGGAATGAGAAGTGTTTCAACCTCATCGCCCCAATCCCCCAAAGGATAACCCGCACCCTTTGCTTTCATCAGGGCTCCTTTGCAGCAGACAGCTGCAAGCAGCGCAAATCCGGCTGCAATCACCGCTGCTGACTTCCATTTTTTCATGAGATTCCTCCTTTCTCCGCAAAAAAGGCGCACTGTACCTCCGCGAGCACAGTGCGCCTTGCATTTTCACAATCATATTCAGCATGGCCGTGCCGCGGTTACCCGATTGCAGCAAGCTGCAATATATTCATCAACCATCTCAACATGATACTATATATATTATAGCATATATCAGTGAACATGTCAATAGGATAAACAAATATTCCGGCACAAACCTGAACTTCCGGTATTTTTACTCCTGCTTGCCGAGCACCTTGACCAGCACGGCCTTCTGCGCGTGCAGGCGGTTCTCCGCTTCATCAAAGATCTCATTTGCATGTGCTTCAAAGACCTTCTCGGTGATCTCCTCGCCGCGGTGTGCGGGCAGGCAATGCTGCACCATGACTTCCTCATGTGCGGCGCCGATCACATCGTCATTGACCTGGTAGCCGTCAAACGCGATGCGGCGCTTTTCCGCCTCGCTCTCCTGTCCCATAGATGCCCAGACATCCGTGAAGATGACATCTGCGTTCACTGCCGCCTCAACCGGGCTGGTGGTCATGGAGAATTTGCCGTTGTTCTTCGCAAAATCAAGCACAACCGGATCCGGCTGATAGTCGTTCGGGCAGGCTACGGATACTTCCATGCCAACCTTCAGACCGCCGACGATCAGCGAATTCGCCATGTTATTGCCGTCGCCGATGTAGCACATTTTCAGTCCCTGGAAGCTGCCCTTATACTCACGGATCGTCATGAGATCGGCAAGCACCTGGCACGGATGGCAGAAGTCCGTCAGACCGTTGACTACCGGGATGCTGCCGTACTTTGCAAGATCCTCAACCTCCTGCTGTGCAAAGGTGCGGATCATGATGCCGTCAAGATACCGGGACAGCACGCGTGCAGTATCCTGCACCGGCTCGCCGCGGCCGATCTGGAGATCGTTCGAGGAGAGGAACAGCGGATAGCCGCCGAGCTGCGTCATGCCGGTTTCAAAAGAAACACGGGTACGGGTGGACGCCTTCTGGAAGATCATGCCGAGCGTCTTTCCGGCAAGATGCGGATGCGGAATGTTATGCTTCCGCTCATACTTGAGCTGATCCGCGAGATTCAGCAGATCAATGATCTCCTCCGGAGAGAGATCCAGCATTTTCAGTAAGTGCTTCATAGTCGATCAATCCTTTCTTATGCTTCAAGCAAGGACGCTGCGCAGAATTGCAAGTCCGGCGTCCATTTCGTCCTTTGTAATCGTCAGAGGCGGCAGCAGACGGAGCTTTTCCTTTGCGGTCAGCACGAGCAGGCCGGCACCGTTGGCCGCAAGCATCACGTCATGTGCATCTTTTGTTTTCAGCGTCATACCGATCATCATGCCGATGCCGGACAGGCTCTCAATCTCCGGAATCTTTGCAAGCTCACCGCGGAGATACGCTGCCTTCTCCTTCACGGAGTCAAGGAAGCCCGGTGCCGTGATCTGGTCGAGCACTGCAACCGCACCCGCACAGACAACCGGATTGCCGCCGAAGGTCGAGCCGTGCGTACCGGGCGTGATGACGTCCGCACACCGCTCATTGACCAGGCAGATGCCGATCGGCAGTCCGCCGCCGATGGCCTTTGCCATGGTGGTGACATCCGCCTGCACGCCGAACTGCTCCTGTGCAAGGAACGTACCGGTCCGGCCGCAGCCGGTCTGCACCTCATCAATGATCATGACGAGATCCTGCTCATCACAGATTTTGCGAATCGCCTGCACATATTCCTTGTCAAGCGCGCAGACACCGCCCTCACCCTGAATGACCTCGATCATGATACCGCAGACGGTACCGTCGAGCTTCGATTTCAGATCGTCAAGGTCATTGGCCTTTGCAAAGACATGCCCGGTCGGGAACGGATAGAAATACTGGTGGAACACATCCTGACCGGTTGCGGCCAGCGTTTCCATGGTTCTGCCGTGGAAGCTGTTCACCAGCGAAATGATCGTGCCGCGCTCCTTGCCGTATTTGTCCGAGGAGTATTTTCTTGCGACCTTGATCGCGCATTCGTTGGCCTCCGCACCGGAGTTTCCGAGGAACATCCGGGAGAAGCCGGTGACCTTTGCGAGCTTTTCGACAAGCTCGGCCTGCGGCTGCGTGTAGTAGTAATTGCACGCATGCTGGAGCTTTTTCACCTGCGCACAGACAGCATCCGTCCATGCGTCATTGCACCAGCCGAGCACATTGCAGCCGATGCCGCTGCCGAAATCAATATAGGTTTTGCCGTTTTCATCGGTACAGGTGCAGTTATGCCCCTGCGCCTCGACCAGCGGAATCCGGCCAAAAGCCTTCATCGTATACTGATCAGTTGCCTGTATGGTATTCATATGTATCAAACTCCTTGTAGGTTTTCAGGTTCAGAATCATGGTTGAACTGAAAGAGTGCCGCATGCACCTCGTCATAATGCGGCGGCTGTGTATCACCGAAAGCACCGATCTCTGTCCAGCGGCTCGTACCGCCCCGAAAGATCACACAGAAAGAATCGCCTGCCTCGCAGGTGCCTTCCTCTCCGTACATCTCATTCCATTCAAAAGCACCGTATTGATTACACGCGGCAATCATAGATTCAGCATCATCCGCAGAAAAGGATTCGGTTTGCTGCGATTCCTCAACATTGGATGACCCGCTGTTCGTGACGGAGAATGTATAGGTCAGCTTTTCAAAATCCCATACATAATTATAATACGGAGAAAGGTATCCGCCGCAGGACGATATGCAGATCTTTGAAATGTCGTCCGGCTGATATGTTTTTCTGCTTTGTCGGCACAGAAACGGTGTCATGATCGTCAGTACAGAAAGGCAAATCAGAATGAGAACGCCTTCTTTTTTCATATCTGTTATCCTGATGGATTCCGGAATCAGTAAACACTCAAAAACTGTGTGCCGACGCCCTCATTGGAGCAGATCTCCACAAGAATCGAATGCGGCACTCTGCCGTCGATGATAACAGCCTTCTTCACGCCGCGTCGGATCGCCTCCACGCAGCAGTCAATCTTCGGGATCATGCCGCCGGAGATAATGCCCTGCCGCTTGAGATTCTGCACCTCGCTGATATTGACAGACGGAATCAGCGTGGACGGATCGTCCTTGTCGCGGAGCAGTCCGGCAATATCGGTCATGAGAATCAGATTCTCCGCGCCGAGCGCCGCAGCAATCGAAGCCGCTGCCGTATCGGCATTGACATTGTAGACCTGACCGTCCGGGCCGCATGCAACGGTCGCAATGACCGGCACATAGCCGTTGTCCAGTGCAGTCAGAATCGGCTTGGTGTTGACATCGGTAATTTCACCGACCAGCCCGAGATCCGGCTTGGATTCCTTTTTCTTGGCCTGGAGCAGCGCGCCGTCAATGCCGGACAGACCGATCGCCTGGCCGGAATGGCGCGTCAGATGCGAAACGAGCTCCTTGTTGACCTTACCGGCCAGCACCATGCGGACAACATCTGCGGTTTCTGCATCAGTATAGCGCAGGCCGCCGATGAATTTGCTCTCAATGTTCAGGCGTTTCAGCATATCGCTGATCTCCGGGCCGCCGCCGTGGACGAGTACGACGCGGATGCCGACCAGCGAAAGCAGCACGATATCGCTCATGACTGCTTCCTTGAGCGCTTCATTTGTCATGGCGTTGCCGCCGTATTTGACAACGATGATCTTCTGATTGTAGCGCTGGATATACGGCAGCGCGTCGATCAGAACCTGTGAACGGATCTGTGTGGAAATACTTTCCGGAATCTCCATTTTCTGCATGACAGCAAGTTCTCCTTTTGTTCAGCTTCTGTAATCGCCGTTGATCTTGACGTAATCGTAGGTCAGGTCGCAGCCCCATGCAACCGCTGCATAATCGCCGCTGTTCAGGGAAATCAGCACCTGGATCTCATCCTCCAGCAGAATCGTTTTGGCCTGCTCCTCAGAGAACGGAACGCCAAAGCCGTTTCTGGCAACCGTGATCCGGCCCTTTGCAGAGGCAAGATCAACATCAACCTTCGTGATATCAAATTCGCAGTCCGCATAGCCCATTGCGCAGGCAATGCGTCCCCAGTTTGCGTCAGCGCCGAACATCGCCGCCTTGAACAGGCTGGAGCAGATGACGCTCTTTGCAACGGTTTCCGCAACCGCTTCTGATTCCGCACCGGACACAACGCATTCGATCAGCTTTGTCGCACCCTCACCGTCGGCTGCGCACATCCTCGCAAGATTCAGCATAACCGCATACAATGCGCCGCGGAATGCTGCATATTCTTTGCCCTCATCCTTGATTTCGGCATTCTGTGCCATGCCGTTTGCCAGCACGCAGACCATATCGTTTGTAGACTGGTCGCCGTCTACGGAAACGCGGTTCAGTGTCACGCGTACCACATCGGAAAGCGCCTGCTGGAGCATCGCCGGAGAGATCTTGCAGTCCGTGGTGAGGAAGGTCAGCGTCGTCGCCATGTTCGGGTGAATCATGCCGCTGCCCTTGAGCATACCGCCCAGACGGCAGGTCGTCTTGCCGATGCTGAATGAAACCGCAACCTCTTTCTCGCGGGTATCGGTCGTCATGATGGCGTGAACCGCCTCCGCATTGCCCTCATAGGAAAGCCCTTCGACAAGCCCCGGAACAGCAGCCTGAATCGGCTCGATCGGCAGGATCTGCCCGATAACGCCGGTCGATGCAACCACAACGTCCTCCGGCGCAATGTTCAGCGCATTTGCTGCAATCTGGCACATGGCCTCTGCCTTCTGAACGCCGTCGGCATTGCAGGTGTTCGCGTTGACCGAGTTGACGATCACTGCACGGGCATGGCCGTCTGCAAGATGCTTCTTCGTCACCTGGATCGGTGCGCCCTTGACCTTGTTCGACGTATACACCGCAGCAGCAGCGCAGTCGGTATCCGAAAGGATCATGGCAAGATCATTTTTCTTCGGCGCGTTCTCCTCCTCCGGCAGCGCATTGTTCGCAGCCAGATTCTGCTCTGTTGCGGTATCCTCCGGCAGTGCATCATGCTTTAAGCCGCAGCAGACGCCGTTTGCCTTGAAGCCGGTCGCGGCACAGACACCGCCGTCAATGAATGTATAATCAGAAAAGCTCTGTAATTTCATAGTCCGTTCTCCCTTTTATTCCAGCCCGGTTTCCTCCGGTGCGCCGGTCATGATATTGAAGCACTGGAGTGCCGCACCCGATGCACCCTTGCCGAGGTTGTCCAGGCGCGATGCGAGCAGAATGCGATCCTCATTGCCGCAGACAAAAATCTCAAGCATGTTCGTGCCTGCAAGCGTATTGGCAGGCAGGAATCCGTTTTCCAGTACGTCAGCGCCCTGGAGCGCTCTGACCTTGACAAAGCGCTGTCCTGCGTAATGCGCAGTGAACATCTCATGGATCTGTTCGATCGAGGGCGTTCCGTTCAGGAAGCTGCGGTGCAGCGGAACCGAAACAACCATGCCTGCGAAATAATCACAGACCAGCGGATTGAACACGGGCGGGAAATCCAGTCCGGAAACTTTCTGCATCTCCGGCAGATGTTTATGCGTCAGGCCGAGCGCGTACTGCCGCGGCGAATCGTAATCCGCGGGGCGGTCGTCCGACTCATAGACCGCAATCGCACCCTTACCCGCGCCGCTGTATCCGGACACCGCATGACAGGTCAGCGGGTAATTCTTCGGGAGAAAACCGCTCTGCACCATCGGATAAACCAGTGCTGCAAAGCCGGATGCATAGCAGCCCGGAACGGCCACGCGCTTTGAGTTCACGATCTTCTCTCTGTGCGCAGCGGAAAGCTCCGGAAAGCCGTAGGCCCAGTCCGGATTCGTTCTGTGCGCGGTAGACGCATCAATAATACGCGTATCCGGATTCTGCACGAACGAAACCGCCTCGATCGAGGCCGCATCCGGCAGGCAGAGGAACGTCACGTCAGATGCATTGATCAGACGGGCGCGCTCTGCATTGTCGCGGTGCAGCGCCGGATCAATCGTCAGCAGCTCGATGTCGCTGCGGTTCTTGATGCGGTCATAGAGCTTCAGACCCGTGGTGCCCGCCTGTCCGTCAATATACACCTTTGTAGTTTTCATTTTCCTCATCCTCACGTTTTTTCTTTTCAAGCCGCCGGAAATGCGCCAGATTCCAGATACATGCAGCCGCCAGCACCGTAATCGCCCAGCCGCGCGAAACAGCCAGCGAAGACTCCGGGAAGTCCAGCATCAGAATCAGCTGCCCCGCCAGCCAGACTGCAAATGCAATCATTGTGACGACCGCACAATACACAATGCGTTTTTTCATACGCACAGCTCCGAAATCGCAGCATTGGCAAGTGCAAGCTGTTCCTTCACGGCCGCCGCGGAAGGTCCGCCCTCAGAGATTCTTCCGTTCAGGCAGGTTTCCAGTGCGATTGCATTGTAAACATCCTCGTCAAACGCATCGCAGGCTTCTTTATACGCTGCAAGCGGGAGCGTTTCCAGCGTGACGCCCTCTGCAATGCATCTTGCAACGAGCGTGCCGGTGATCTTGTATGCATCGCGGAACGGCAGACCCTTCTTCACGAGATAGTCCGCACAGTCCGTCGCATTGATAAAGCCCTTTGCAGCCGCGGCGCGCATATTTTCCTTGTTGACGCGCATCGTTGCGAGCATCGGATCAAAAGTTTTCAGGCAGAGCTTTGCCTGGTCGATCGCATCAAAAATCGCTTCCTTGTCCTCCTGCATATCCTTATTATATGCAAGCGGAAGCCCTTTCAGCATCGAAAGCAGCGTGGTCAGGTCACCGATCACTCTGCCGGTCTTGCCGCGGATCAGCTCCGTCACATCCGGATTCTTCTTCTGCGGCATGATCGAGGAGCCGGTCGCGTAGGCGTCATCCAGCTCAATAAATTTGAATTCCCATGAGCACCAGAGAATGATTTCCTCCGAGAAGCGGGACAGATGCACCATCAGCAGAGAGAGCGCATTCGCAAGCTCAACGCAGAAATCTCTGTCGGAAACTGCGTCCAGCGAATTCGGCACCGGCGCGGTGAAATCAAGCGCCGCAGCCGTCATTTTCCGGTTGATGGGATAGGTCGTTCCGGCCAGCGCACCTGCGCCGAGCGGACAGTAGTTCATGCGCTTTGCAGTATCGACCAGACGGCCGTCATCGCGCAGGAGCATCCAGACATATGCCAGAATGTGATGCGCAAGGGTGACCGGCTGGGCACGCTGCAAATGCGTATAACCTGGCATGATCGTATCCGTATGCTGCTCCGCGAGCTTCACAAGCGTTCTGAGCAGCGCGTGCAGCAGCTTACGGATCTCCGTGATCTCGTCGCGGAGAATCAGACGGACATCCAGCGCGACCTGGTCATTCCGGGATCGCGCCGTATGCAGACGCTTGCCTGCATCGCCGATGCGCTTGGTCAGCTCCGCCTCCACAAACATGTGAATATCCTCTGCGGTCGGATCCATCAGCAGATCGCCGGAATCCAGATCGGCAAGAATGCCCTTCAGCCCGCCGATGATCTTCTGTGCGTCATCCTCCGGGATAATCCCGCATTGTCCGAGCATTGTCGCATGTGCGATGCTGCCGCGGATGTCCTGCGCATACATCCTGCCGTCAAAAGAGATCGAGGAATTGAATGCATTGACCGTTTCATCAACCTCTTTTGAAAACCGGCCTGCCCACATTTTTGCCATAGCTGTTTCCTTTCCGTTATCTTCCGTAAAACTTTTCCCGCAGCGGATTGTTTTCATTGGCATCTCCGCCGACAGGCGCCTCCGAAAAAAGACGACTGCCCAGCGGCGGGTCGAAATCGGGCTCTTCAAAGTGATCGTAGGTTTCTTTGGTGATCTCATAATAATCACAGTAGTACATGAAGCTGTAATTTTGCAGTACAGAAACCACATACATTTGCAGTCCGGGCGACCATCCCGCGATCAGATCCGTACGCTTCGGATTGCGTTTTTCACGCACTATCGGGTTAAACTTGTTCACAGATTTTCCTCCTATATTCCCGGCATTTCAGATACAGCGCCTTTGATTCATCCGACCAGCGTGCCGTATAAAAGCCGTTTTTCTTATAGGGCTTATCTGTATTGCGCATCGTGACCTCCCGAATTGCGGGTTCAACGAAAAACAGAGCGGGCGACCTTGCGAAAAGCCGCCCCGTCTGTCATATTGCAGAATTCTCCGTATTTCCGGCTTATTTGCCGCGCTTCTGGTCGAGCTTTGCCTTGACCTTGATCGGCAGGCCGAACAGGTTGATGAAGCCGGCGCTGTCCGCCTGGTTGTAGACATTGTCCTCGTCAAAGGTTGCGACCTCTTCATCATAGAGGGTATCCGGCGAGGTAATACCGGCGGTGATGATGTTGCCCTTATAGAGCTTCAGCTTGACCGTACCGTTGACGGTCTGCTGGGTGCTGTCCACGAATGCATCCAGTGCCTCGCGCAGCGGGGTGAACCACTGGCCGTTGTAGACGAGGTCTGCATACTGCTGTGCAAGCTGTGCCTTGACTCTTGCAGTCTGCTTGTCAAGGGTGATGGTTTCCAGTGCAGCATGTGCATAGTAGAGAATCGTGCCGCCGGGTGTTTCATAGACGCCGCGGCTCTTCATGCCGACCAGACGGTTCTCAACAATATCAGTGATGCCGATGCCGTTTGCGCCGCCGAGTGCATTCAGCTTGCGGACAACATCGCTGCCCTTCATCTTCACGCCGTCCACAGCGACCGGAACGCCCTTTTCAAAGTCGATGGTCACATAGGTCGGTGCATCCGGTGCCTGCTCCGGCGAAACGCCGAGCTCCAGGAAGCCGGGCTTGTTATACTGCGGCTCGTTGGCCGGATTCTCAAGATCCAGACCCTCATGGGAAATATGCCAGAGGTTCTTGTCCTTGGAGTAGTTGGTTTCGCGGGAAATCTTCAGCGGGATGTTGTGTGCCTCAGCATAGTCGATCTCCTCGTCACGGGACTTGATGTCCCAGATTCTCCACGGTGCAATGATCTGCATATCCGGGCAGAATGCCTTGATGGTCAGTTCAAAACGAACCTGGTCGTTGCCCTTGCCGGTGCAGCCGTGGCAGATCGCATCCGCGCCTTCCTTCATTGCAATTTCCGCAATGCGCTTGGCAATGATCGGACGTGCAAAGGAGGTACCGAGCAGATACTTGCCCTCGTACACAGCGCCTGCCTTGACAGTCGGGAAGACATAGTCGTCGATAAATTCATCGGTGAGATCTTCAATATACAGCTTGGAGGCGCCGGTCTTAATCGCCTTCTCCTCCAGACCGTCGAGCTCTGTGCCCTGTCCGACATCGCCGGAAACAGCAATCACCTCGCAGCCCGGATAGGTTTCCTTGAGCCACGGAATGATGATCGAGGTATCAAGTCCGCCGGAATAAGCCAGCACGATTTTCTTCGGAATTTTGTTTTCAGCCATGATGATATATCTTCCTTTCCGGCAGGCATCAGGTCCTGCCTTTAAAATCCATTTCTTATTATACACAGAAATGAGAATTTGTCAAGTATTTCGGCGCAATTCATGTATATTTGCGGAATATTCATGTATATTATACGCTTATAAGCCATTGTGCTGCATAATATACATTCAATCCCAACCTCTGTAAAAATCCTGTGTTCCGTAAAAGCGTCCGCTGTCCTCGCTGCCCGATGCAAAAGCGGCGCCGACACGCTGATACACGGGGCTCAGAAGATTCTCGCGGTGTCCGGTTTCGGAATTGAACCATCCGTTGACCGCGGAAAACGGCTCCGGATATCCGAAGTCAATATTCTCCGCACAGGCCTGCCAGTCAATGCCGAAATCCAGCAGCCGTTTGCTGAACTTGGTTCCGTCGAAGCTCTTGTGATCGAAGTAGTCGTTCTCAGCCATCTCGGTGCTGTGCTGCATCGCCGCCTTCGCAAGCTCCTCGTCCCAGATATAGCCATCCAGCCCGCTGAGCGCCCGGAGTCCGTTTGTTGCGTAATACGACAGCTTGGAGAGCACCTTCGTATCCGTATAGTCACTGAGCTGATTGAAGGAGATGCTGAGCCCCTGCTTCTGCACAAGCACCGCATACAGCGCATCGTTCTGCTGCCGGTCGCGCATTTCCGTCACGGAATACCCCTCCGGCGCCTGATACGCCTTGCAGAAGATGTAATAGCCGAAAATATCGTCATTATGGGCAAATGCGATCATCGTCTGCTTCGGATCCGCTGCAAACACCGCAAAGATGATATTGCCGGTCTTGTAATTGACAGTCAGCGTTTCGTCCGGCAGCACATCACAGCTCAGAACAGAAACCGAAACGCCCAGCGGATAATTCTTTCCGTCCGCTGTCAGATACGCGGTCTGTGCGGGCTGCTCCGGAGCTGCCGTTGTTTCCGCAGGCGCCTCCGTCTGCTCCGGTTCTGCCGTGGTTTCGGTCACCGCCTCTGTCTGCTCCGGCTCTGCCGCCGTGACAGGCGCAGTCGTTTCCGCAGGCTGTATATCCGGATGCGGCTCGTCATACGGATTCTTCGGCATCGGGATCAATGCCGCGATCATTTTCAGAACACAGACCGTATCATTGCCGCTAACCTCACCGTCACCGTCGGCATCTGCATTCGCAAGCCCCTCTTCGGTAATTAGGGCGTTCACATCCTCCACGCAGTAGCGCGCAATCAGCACACCGTCAGCCACGTCGATCTGACGGTCGGTATTTGCATCCCCCGGAAACTTCTGGAACCCGGACGCGCTGAGCACAGCCGAACCGGCCGTCAGCAATGCAGCAGCCAGCACAGCGAGCAGCGTTTGTCGTGATTTATCTTTCTTCCTTGAACACTTCCTTTTCATGATGGATCCCTCTTTCAAGTACACATTTCACAGCTGTACTATTCGATCGCTTTCATGGATCCTGCCATGTCGATCGCACGGAGCCTCCGGCGCAGCAGGAGATTGACCAGCAGTGTAAACAGAATCGTCATAACTGCGGCAAGTGCAAAGCAATACCACGGGATTTCCGGTGCAAACATCACGACATCCACTTCCGCCGTCACGACAACATAACGGCAGAGGAAGATACCCGCGACCAGTCCGGCCGCCATGCCGAGCACCGCAGACAGTATGTTTTCACGAAGGACATAGGCATACACCTCTTTGTCATAGAAGCCGAGCACCTTGACAGTCGCAAGCTCCCGGTTGCGTTCCAGAATGTTGATGTTTGCGAGGTTATACAGAACCACAAACGCCAGCAGTCCCGAAAAGACAATGACAACCGCAACGACATAGCCGAGTGCTCTGACCAGCTTGCGGAAGCTGTCGCCGCTGCGGGAGGTGAAATCCAGCCGCATCAGCGTACCCGATCCGAGCAGATGCTCCGCCAGCGCATCCTCGTCCGTCCCGGGTTCCTCATTGATGAAGACACAGTTGCTCTCCGTTTCCCCGAACAGCCGGTCACTGTATGCCGGCGTCATCCAGATCCGGTTCAGCGCATAGTTTTCCGCAATCGCGGCAACCGCAGCAGGCTGATCCGCCTCCTCCAGCGAAATGCTGTCCCCGACAGACACATTGAGCAGCTTTGCGAGCTTCTCATTCAGGATGATGCCGTCATCCGTCAGCGGGAACGGCTCCTTCGTTTTCCGGTCGCGCAGAACAATGAACTCGCTGAGCGCATCCGGATACTCCGGCACGGTCACTGTGACTTCATACTTTTTATTGTCGCTGCGGATCGTGCACGTCCGAACCGCACCGAACTGACAGCCTGCAACGTCATCACTGCCGGAGAGGACGCTGCGGAGCATATCCCTGTTTTCTTCGCTGCCGTCGTAAATACCGACAGCGTCATAAACCAGGATCTCCTGATACTGAAGATCGACGATCGCCGCAATCGCGTGATACAGGCCGAAGCCCGTCACCAGCAGTGCCGTACATCCGCAGATGCCGAGCAGCGTCATGAACAGGCGCGTACGGTAGCGGGAGAAATTGCGGATGGTGACCTTCGTATGGAACCCGAGATTCCGCCAGAGCCATTTCCAGCGCTCCAGCAGAACACGCTTACCGTTCTTCGGCGGCTTCGGACGCATCAGCGAGGCGGGCATTTCCCGCATGGCCGAGGTACAGGCTGCAATCGCCGTCAGGCCGGTGCAGATCAGCGCCGCCGCCAGACAGATCAATGCATAATGCATGTTATACGGACAACGGATCTGCGGGAACCGGTACATCATGCCGTAGCAGCGGAAGATCACGCGCGGGAAGATCTGATCCCCGATCAGCGTGCCGGCTGCCGTGCCGAGCACACTCGCCAGCACCGCGTATACCAGATACTGCATAATGATAGAGAAGCCGGAATAACCGAGTGCCTTGCAGGTGCCGATCTCCGTGCGCTGCTCCTCAACCATGCGCGTGACGGTTGTCAGGCAGACCAGCGATGCAACCAGCAAAAAGAACACCGGGAAAATCAGTGCAATGCGGTCCACGCGGTCGGTGTCGTCGCCGTAGCTGCTCCAGCCGGGATTCTCCGTGCGGTCAAAAGCATACCACTCGATTTCCATGTTGACGCTTTCCAGCGTCGCCAGCGATTTTTCGTAGGCCGCTTCTCCCTCGTCCAGTGTCTGCTTCGCATCCTCCAGACGAATCCGCTCGATCTTCTCCGTTTTGTTCAGATCGTCGGTCTGACGGGTCAGCTCATGCTGCGCGTCCGTCAGTTCCCTTTCCTTTTTGTTCAGCTCCTTCTGAACGATCGCAATCTCCTGATTTTCCTTGACAAATGTTTCCTTGTCCTTTTTGAGCTTTTTCAGATCCTCCGAAGCCTTGTTGGTGCTTCTTTCCAGATCGCCGATCTCATTCAGAATCCTGACGCGGGCATTATAAAGATGCCCCTGTATCGCATCCGCCGAGGTATACTTCTCATCCGTACCGCCCGGCATCATAAAATAGGAATACATCGCCTGCGACACAGTCAGTTCACTGTTGTCGTAAACCGACATCTCATCAATCAGACCCTGAATATCCCCGTCAGACTGCGGATCAACCGAGTAATTCCGGTATGCTTCCACAACATCCGAAACATATTCGATGCGGTAGGCATTCTGCCGCAGCCGCTCCAGAGAAGCATTGCCGTTTTTCTCCTGCGTTTCCGCCGTTTTGATCTGCTGATCGAACTGTGCAAGTTTCTTGTCGTAATCAGACGATTTGGTCTTGTACTCCTTCTGCTGCTCATCGAGCGCCTCGCGTCCGGCTTTCAGCTCCTGCTCCGCCTTTTTGATTTTCGCTCTGCCTTCTTTGAGCGACTGCTCCAGCGTTTTCAGGCCTTCTTCATACTGTACGCGTCCTTCGTCCAGCTCCTTGCGGGAAGATTCCAGCGTCTTGCCGAGCTCCTCACGCAACTGCTCGATCCGCGGTTCCGACAGCGCATCCTTTTCTGCAAGAATCGCATCTGCATGCTCCTGCACAACGGTCAGATAGCGCTCCTCAAAGCTGTTCATCTGCGCGGTATCATTCAGCAGCAGCCATGCGTCAGTATAGATCTCAGAATCAAATGCCTCCGGCGGAACAAGCAGAAAACAGTCAACCCTGCCGTTTCCGATCGTCGCGGTACCGCGCTCAAAATCGACATGCAGCGGAGAATCCGCACGGCCGACCACAGTGAATTCCGTTTCTTTCAGCAGCGAATCCGTATCCTCGGGAATCACTGCCTTCACCGTATCTCCGACGGCGATCTCTGCCGGTGTATTGACTTCAATCAGGCATTCATTTGCCCGTTCCGGCATCCGTCCCTCTGTCAGCACAGGCTGATTGACCTGCTGTCCGTCCTTTTTGCCGTGATCCGTCAGACTGTAAATCCGGACAACGACATCCGAGGAATGCTCGGAAACCGGCATGAACACCGTTTCCTGAAAGCCGCCGCAGACCTGCGCGATGTCGCTGCGTTCTGCCAGCAGCGAAAGCTCCTCATCATTGAAGCCGACCGTTGAGCGCAGATGCAGATCCATCAGTCCGGTTTCGCGGTAATAGCGGTCGGCAGAGGATTTCATGTCGGTGCCGGTGACCTTCAGTCCGGAGAAAAAGCCGGTACTGATTGCTATGATCCCGAACAGCGACAGAAAGCGCTCCTTGGAACGCACCGCGCTCCGCAGTGTGTTGCGGAATAATTTTCGTTTCGCCATCCTGTCCCCCGCATCACCATTTGATCTCAGAAACCGGCAGCGGATTCTTCTGCATGGTCACGGAAGTAACCTTTCCGCCGCTCAATTCAATCACACGGTCTGCCATCGGAATCAGCGCACGGTTGTGCGTGATGATGACAACGGTCATGCCGTCCTCGCGGCAGCACTGCTGTAACAGCCGCAGCACGACCTGTCCCGTCTGGAAATCCAGCGCGCCGGTCGGCTCGTCACAGAGCAGCAGCTTCGGCTTTTTGCAGAGCGCCCGCGCGATGGAAACGCGCTGCTGCTCGCCGCCGGAAAGCTGTGCGGGAAAATGATCCGCACGGTCAGCCATGCCGACCTTTTGCAGCATCTTCAACGGAGAAGCCGCACGCTTGCTGATCTCGGTTGCCAGCTCAATGTTCTCGACTGCGGTCAGATTCTGTACCAGATTGTAGAACTGGAACACAAATCCGATGTCCTCACGGCGGTAGCGGGTCAGCGCGCGGCGGCTCATCGCATCCACATGCACCCCGTCCACAATGATCTCGCCGCTGTCGCAGCGGTCCATGCCGCCGAGCAGATTCAGTACAGTTGTCTTGCCTGCACCGGACGGTCCGACGATCATGACCAGCTCACCCCGCTCAATCGTGAAGCTGACCTTGTGTGCGGCGCGTACCCCGACCGCATCGCGGCGGTATTCCTTGCAGACATCATTTAACAATACAAACGGCATCTGTTTTCCTTTCACGCGTCCGTATCCGGATGATACACCATGATATCCGGCAGCATACGGTAATTCTCATTGTAATCCAGTCCCCAGCCGACCACAAACAGATCCGGAATGGAAAAGCCGATGTAGTCTGGGATGACGGTATCCTTCAGGTGATCATAACGCCGGGAGGGCTTATCCAGCATCGTCGCAATGCGGATGCTGTGCGCGCCCTTGTCGGAGAAATTGTGCATCACCGTGTCCATGGTCTGACCGGTATCGACAATGTCCTCCACAATCAGCACATCCCGTCCGCGGACGTCAATCCGCTCGCCGAGCTCAAAAATCGGAGAGCCGGCCGGCCGGGTACCCTGATAGGACTGCACCTTGAGGAAATTGATCTCACACGGAACTGTCAGCCCGCGGATGAGATCGGCGGAAAAAAACACAGCGCCGCGCAGCGTACAGAGCACGAGCAGCGGATTGTCCTCCGGCGTTCCTGCGTAATCGAAGGAAATCTCGTCGGCCATTTCCGCAATGCGTGCTTTGACCTCTGCGTTTGTTTTCAAAAGCGTAAATCGTTCCTGTTCCATATTCTGCATTCCCTTTCGTTCGTATTACATGATACTATTTCTCACTTTACACCAATTATAGTCATTATACCATATTCCAGATATATTGTCAATGGATTTTAAGTAATTTTCTGTATAAATTTCCTATGAAATCTGCCTCTGCCGATCCCCGAAATGCAGACAACTGCCACTTGACAAAACAGCGAAAACATGGTACAATAGATAGCGTTCGGGGTGTAGCGCAGTTGGTAGCGCGCCTGCTTTGGGAGCAGGATGCCGCAGGTTCGAATCCTGTCACTCCGACCAGCGGCAGTGTCCGCATGCAAAAGAACTCCCGTACAGCACTGTACGGGAGTTTGCTTCTATTCTTTCATATTTCATCATATAAAAAGCAGCGTCCCGTTTCAAAGGAACGCTGCTTCTTGTTTTACTCATACCGCAGGGCTTCGATCGGATCGAGCTTTGCAGCTCTGGAAGCCGGATAACTGCCGAAGAAAATACCGATCAGCATACAGAAGCCGAGGGAAATCAGAATGGCCGTAATCGAAGGCTGAATGCTGATCTCAACCAGATCCGCATACGCAACATTGGACAGCAGCAGCGTCTTGGCTGCATAGCCGATCAGCATACCGCCGAGAATGCCGAGCAGCACACCGATTGCGCCGCCGACCAGACTGAGGATCACCGACTCGATCAGGAACTGCGTGCGGATCACGGAACTCTTGGCACCGATGGCCTTGCGCACGCCGATTTCTCTGGTGCGCTCCGTGATACTGACAAGCATGATGTTCATGACGCCGATACCGCCGACCAGCAGCGAAATCGCCGCAATGACCGAAATTGCAATCGTGATCAGGTTCAGGATCTTGTTGGCATCCTCCATTTCACTCTTGCTGCTGATGATCTTCACGCTGACGTTCTTGTTCGTGGCATACTGTTCATCAAAGAAGTGCTGGAGTTCGCGCGTATTGGCCTCGCTGTCTTCCTCATCCTCCGCACAGACGAACTCCGGATGTTCAAAATAATCCTCTGCCGGATCGCCGTTCAGATGCCGCGCGGTCTGATACGGAATAAACATCAGCGTCATCATGTCCATCGTGGATTTACCCGGATCAAGATACTTCATCAGATCCTGCGGATACTTATAGACGCCGACAATGACAAAATCCGCGTTGCAGTCGCGCATCATGTTGATGCTGACGGTCTTGCCGATCGGATCAACGTCCGAGTCAAAATACTGCTCCACGAACACATCGGAAACCATGATCGCATTCTTCATGCGGTCGCTGTCCGTATCGTTCGGATATCGTCCCTTGAGCAGCTTGTAATACATTTCGCTGCTCTTGAAAAAGCCGGAGGAGCCGCCCATGATGATAAATGTGAGCTCCTGCCCTTTGGCATTCCGGATCGAACCGGCACCGAAGCTGTTTTCCAGCGAAACCAGATATTTGTCGCCGTATTCCTCCCGCAGTGCGTTGAGCATATCCTTGGAAACCCGGTCTGTCTGCTGAATTTCATAGTAATTGCCGGAATATTCATCCGCTTCCCGGTTTTTCAGCTCATAACGCACACCGTAGCCTGCCGTGCCCATCAGAGAGAAGGTATTGGCCAGTGTTTTCTGCATAGAGTTGCCGATTGTTGTGATCGTAATGACCGCGCTGATGCCGATGATGATGCCGAGCATCGTCAGCAGCGAGCGCATCTTATTGGTGAGCAGTGCCCCGAATGCAAGCCGGATATTTTCAATGATGAACATTCGCCGCACCTCCGTATGTCTGTGTGTCCCGCATAATCAGTCCTTCTGTCCGTTGATTCTCGGATCGGGGATCGTCATGCCGTCCTCCAGCATCTTGAGCGTGGAGAATGCAGGCGGCTGCATCAGAATCAGATCGCCGTCCTTGATATCGCCCTCCGTGATCTCGGTGTAATAATCACCCTCAAATCCGATCTTGACATCCTTTCTGACCGCGCGGACCGTACCGGCCGTATCGCCCGGCTCACCGACAAACACGTAGTATCCGTCATTCTCGCCGCCGTTGACCGCGTCATACGGCACGCCGAGTGCATCCGGCTTCTGGTCAAT
>JAFZBC010000064.1:0-7030 GCA_017561965.1 Oscillospiraceae bacterium | reverse complement strand
CGGCTCCAAGCTGGTAGTTGAGGAATTCCTGACCGGCCCGGAGGTTTCCGTGCTGGCATTTACCGACGGCGAAACCGTTGTGCCGATGATCTCCTCGATGGATCACAAGCGCGCGCTGGACGGCGACCGCGGCAAGAATACCGGCGGCATGGGCACCGTTTCCCCGAATCCTTACTATACCAAGGAAATTGCGGAGCAGTGCATGCGGGAGATCTTCCTGCCGACCATGCATGCGATGAACGGCGAAAACCGCACCTTCCGCGGATGCCTGTACTTCGGCCTGATGCTCACGCCGAACGGCCCGAAGGTCATTGAGTACAACTGCCGCTTCGGTGATCCGGAAACGCAGGTCGTGCTGCCGATGCTGAAAACCGATCTGCTGGAGATCATGGATGCAGTTGAGAGCTGCACGCTGGAGAATCTCCCGATTCAGTGGAAGAGCGGCGCCTGCGCATGTGTTATTCTCGCAAGCGGCGGGTATCCGGAAAAATATGAAACCGGCAAGGAGATTGCCGGTCTGGACGAAAAGGGTCAGCTTGCGGGTGCTGCGGTGTATCACGCAGGCACGAAGCTTTCTGAGGACGGCAAATTCCTGACGGCGGGCGGCCGTGTGCTCGGCATTACGGCTTCCGGCGACAAGCTGAAGGATGCACTGGATGCTGCATACCGTGCAGCCGCAAAGGTTACATTCGATCAGGTGCATTACCGCCGCGATATCGGACAGCGGGCACTGGCCGCGAAGAAGTAATCCGCAATGGCAAAGAAGCAGGAGCGTACAGAACGAACGGAACGCCGGCGCAAGGCACGCTCCGGAGTGACTGCGCCGGAGGAGCTTTCATGGCGCGACCGGAGAGAGTATAAGCGTGAGCACAGCGGTGCGCGCAGCTATACCCTGATGGACTGCATGAAAATGGGCAGGCTTGCCAATATTCTGTTTATCGCTTTTATCGTCATCTCCCTGATCTACTATACGGTCTTTTCCAAAACGGGCGCGTACTTCATTCCGTTTGAGGTGATTGCGTTCTCGATTGAGGCCATTGCCTTTGTGCTGTTCGCAGTGTGCGCGGTCTGGCTGGACAGGCTCGTGCGCGCCCGCGGCGTCATGAAGGTGCTGCTGATTGTATATATTACGGCAGAGGTCGTGCTGATGCTCAATGAGTTCGGTCTGATTCCGTTCATGTCACCGGTCGGAAAAAACACGTTCTTCATTATCGCGCATGTGATTTTTTCCGCGGGCGTTTCGCTTTCTCTGCTGATGCTGGATCCGCAGAACAGGCGGCTCCAGACCATTGTCATCATCACAACGGCGATCATCCTTTCGGGCATGCTGACGGCGATTGCGGAATACCGCGTGTATGCGAGTATTCTCGTGAATGCAATCGGATATATCGTGTTCTTTTCTGCAATGGTGCGGCAGCTTGCGCTGGAGGAGATGGATATTGACTGCTACGGCGATCAGGCAAAGGTTTCGGAGATTTCCTCGACCATGTTTGCCGATACGCCGACTATGGTTGAGATCCCCGGCCGTGAGGTGCCGGTCACGCTGGAGCAGAAGCTCAGACGGCTGAAGGCCAAGCTGACGCCGACAGACGAGCGGATCGTGCTGACGGACGATGACGAAAAGTTCGAATATGAATTCGGCGCCGACGCAGACGATGATGACGACGACGAATATGATGCAGACGGCGGCGCAGAATATGAGGATGACGAGGACGGCGAGGACGCATGAATCCCAGACTCCCCTATTTGCAGCGGAAAACCGCCGCACTGACGACCTCCCCCGGCGTGTATCTGATGAAAAACGCGCAGGAGAAGATCATCTATATCGGCAAGGCGAAGAATCTGCGCAACCGCGTGACGAGCTATTTCCGCGATCATCCGGATCATACGGTCAAGACCGCGCAGATGGTTTCACAGGTATACGATTACGATTTTATCGTGACCGATTCGGAATACGAAGCGCTGGTGCTGGAATGCTCGCTGATCAAGCAGCACAAGCCGCGCTACAACATCCTGCTGAAGGATGACAAAGGCTATCACTATATCAAGGTTTCGCCGCCGCCCTATTCCCGCATCACCGCGGAGCTCCGGGCGGACGGAGAGGGCACCTATCTCGGGCCGTATATGAGCGGCTTCACGGCAAGGCAGACCGTCAATACCGTGAACCGTATGTTCCGGCTGCCGACCTGTCACCGGCCGTTCCCGGAGAGCTTCCGGAAGGAGCGCCCCTGCCTGAACTATCATATCGGGCAGTGCATGGGCGTCTGCCGCGGATGCATCTCCGAACAGGAATATGACGAGGCCGTCAGCGATGCGCTCCGCTTTATCAAAAACGGCGGCGACCATACGATCACCGCACTGGAGCAGCGCATGACTGCCGCTGCCGACCGCCTCGATTTTGAGGAGGCCGCCCGCCTGCGTGACCGCATCGCCGCGATCCGCAGCGCCGGGGAAAAGCAGGACATCATGGATGCCGTCACCGCCGACACGGATGTGATCGGCACGGCGGAATCCAGCGATACGACGGTCATTTCCGTGCTGATTTACCGCAGCGGACGGCTCTATGACCAGAATTCGTTTATCATTTCGTCTGAGGCGCTCTCGGAGCAGCCGCTCGACGAGTTTCTCCCGCAGTATTACAGCACCCGCAGCGGCTCGGATCTGCCGAAAACGATCCTTGTGGAGCGGATGCCTGCGGAACCGGAGCTGCTCAGCGCACTGCTGACCGACCGCGCAGGCCGCACGGTCACGATCGAACAGCCCGTCAGGGGCGCAAGACACCGCCTTGTGCTGATGGCGAAGAACAATGCGGGCGAAAAGCTGTCGCTGCGCGCCGGACGAACCAGCCGCGAGCTGCTCGGGCTGGAGGAGCTTGCAAGGGCGCTGCATCTGGAAAAGCCGCCCGTGCGCATCGAATCCTATGACATCTCGAATCTGTCCTCGGCGTCCATGGTCGCAGGCATGGTCGTGTTTGAGAACGGCAGACCGCTGAAAAGCGCATACCGCCGTTTTTCGATCAAGGAGCTGCATCAGCAGAACGACTACGCCGCCATGCAGGAGGTCATCCGCCGGCGGTTCGGGGAATATTTCAAGGCGCAGTCTGAGCAGGACGAAACCGCAAAAGCCCTCAATGCATTTGCGGTGCTGCCGGATCTGATCCTGCTCGACGGCGGCAGAACGCATGTCGCGGCCATTGCGCCGATCCTTGCGGAGATGCAGCTTTCCGTGCCGCTGTTCGGCATGGTCAAGGACAGCAAGCACCGGACGCGCGCCATTGCCACAAACGGCGGAGAGATTGCCGTGCGCGAAAGCAGAGCCGCATTTGCGCTGCTGACGCGGATTCAGGACGAGGTTCACCGCTATGCGGTCACCTATATGAAAACCAAGCATAAGAAAACAGGCTATGCGCTGACGCTCACGCAGGTGCCCGGCATCGGCGAGAAAAAGGCGCAGAAGCTGCTGCTGACCTACAAGACCCGCGCACAGCTCAAGGCGGCAACGCCGGAGCAGCTCGCAAAAACAGCGGGCGTGAAGCCGGAAACGGGCCTCGCGCTCTATGCGCTGATCCAGGAGCTGCCCGATTCCTGAGCCGTGCCGCAAAACCCGTCGCACACCACCGGATACAGCATGCATTACAGCAATTTCCATCCCTTTGAAACCCGCGCAATATCATTCCTGAAGTTTGCACACAGCCGGTTCGGCCGCGCTGTCAGTCCGCGGAGCAATCCGCATCACGCATTCCGAAATGCTATGAAAGGGGATCATGCTATGGAACCTTTGAAACTTTTGCCTGCGTTTCAGGATTATATCTGGGGCGGAACACGGCTGCGCGATGAATACGGCAAGCCGTCCGATCTCGAACGTATTGCCGAGAGCTGGGAGCTTTCCTGTCACCCGGCAGGCGAATCCGTTATCATGAACAGTGTGTACAAGGGTCAGACGCTGCGGTCCTATCTGGAGCAGGACTGGGCGGCCCGCGTCGGCGAGGGTGCGGCAGTGCTCTCGGCATTTCCGGTGCTGATCAAGCTGATTGATGCAAGTCAGGATCTCAGCGTGCAGGTGCATCCGGACGACCGCTATGCAAGGTCACACGAGAACGGCGAAAACGGCAAGACCGAATGCTGGTATATCGTGGACTGCGAGGAAGGCGCCGCACTTGCCTACGGCCTCAACAGAGAGATGACCAAGGACGAATTCCGCAGTGCGATTCAGCAGGGTACGCTGCTGGATTACATGCAGCTCGTCCCCGTCAAAAAAGGCGACGTATTTTTTATTGAGGCGGGTACGCTCCATGCGATCGGTGCGGGCATTCTGGTCGCGGAGATTCAGCAGAGCTCCAATCTGACCTACCGCGTGTTCGATTACGACCGCGTCGGGGATAACGGTCAGCCGCGGGAGCTGCATATTGACAAGGCTGTGGACGTGACAAAGACATGGCCGGCGCCGCCGCGCAGAAACCGCCCGATGATGGATTATCAGGGGTACAGCGTGGCGCTGATCACGGACTGTCCGTATTTCACGGTCACAGAGCTGCATATTACAGAGGGCGCGGCGTTCCCGGCCAACGGCGGGCAGTCGTATACGCATCTGCTCTGTACGGAGGGCGAGGCTGCACTGGTCTATGACGACGGTGTGGTGATGCCGGTCAGGAAAGGCGACTCGATCTTTCTGCCTGCAAATTTCGGTGCATATTCCGTTCGCGGAAAGCACTGCACCTTCCTCTGCACGCAGACATTGCCGCGCAAATAAGGAGTTTATATGGATTTATCAGGTATCGGCGGCCTTCTGAAAAATTTCGGTGTGGATCTGGATGCCGTTCAGGAGGCCATGAATGACCCGGAGGCGCAGGAGCAGATCGCGGCGGCGCAGAACCAGATGATGCAGGCGCCCGGCTTTGCGGATATGCTCGGAAAGCTGGACGGCATTGCAGCACAGGGCGGCATCATGCCGGATGACCTTGACGGGATGCTCGAAAGCCTCGGCGGCATGGCGGGCATCGGCAATATGCTCGGCGGCATGGGCAGCCTGTTCGGGGCGGAATCCGGCGGGAATGCGCTCGACGAAGCGGTCGAAGAATATGAACCGGAGGCCTACGATGCCGGTGACCGCGCATTCGTGACCGAGCTGAAAGCGTGGCTCAAGGACACGCTGACGGATATTCCGGCCGGTGATGTCTGTATGCTGGCGGTCGGGTACCGTCTTGCGCAACGGGGTGAAGGCGCGGAAGCTGTGACGGGCGAGCTGCGGCTCGGCTACAACACTGCGCAGACCGATGCGGAAAACTGCGCGAACGGGCAAGCAGATGCGCGCTGGAAGATCGCCTGCTGGACGGACAGCCGTTTCTGCCTGCTGGATCAGGAGCCGCTCGCAGACTGGTACGAATCGCAGGGCTATGCGCTGTCGGAGCTTGACGATGAAAACGAGCTGATCCAGCGCATTTATGATCTTGCCGTGCTGGCTGTGACAGAGCTGCACAGGGAGCGCTTCACGGAGCAGCATTTCGGAAAGAAGATCCCGTTTGTCATCGGTGATGATGCATACGATGAAAAAACGTCAGTCCGTGCGGTCAAAGCCAACGGCGGCAAGGAGCTGTTTGATCAGGCGTTCTTTACGTCCTGTGGCTGTGAGGATGCATAACACAAAACAGAATGCGAAATGCATTTTGATAATAGAAAACTAAAAACGGAGGAACCAAATGAAATATTACATCGGCATTGACCTTGGCGGCACGAATATTGTCGCCGGCCTTGTGGACGAGAATTACAAGATCCTGAACAAGGTGTCCCGCAAGACCAACCGTCCGCGCCCCGCTGAGGAGATTGCGGCGGATATGGCGGCATGTGCGCTGGATGCGATCAAGGAGGGCGGTCTGACGACGGATCAGATCGAGTGGATCGGCATCGGCACGCCGGGCATTGCAAATTCCGCGACCGGCATCATCGAGTATTCCAACAACCTGGATTTCCACAATGTCCCGATGGTCAAGTGGATCTCTGAGGCGACCGGTCTGCCGGCATTCGTCGAGAATGACGCCAATGCGGCAGCTTACGGCGAATATGTCGCAGGTGCGGCAAAGGGCGCGACGAACGCGATCTGCATTACCCTCGGAACAGGCGTCGGCGGCGGCATCGTCATTGACGGCAAGATCTATTCCGGTTCCAATTTTGCGGGTGCAGAGATCGGCCATACCGTGCTGAATCTGGACGGCCCGCAGTGTACCTGCGGCAGAAAGGGCTGCTTTGAGGTGTATTCCTCCGCGACCGGTCTGATCCGCATGACGAATGAGGCGATCGAGGCGCATCCGGAAAGCGAAATGGCAAAGATCGCAGCGGAGCAGGGCAAGGTTTCTGCGCGCACCGCATTTGACTGCATGCGCCGCGGCGACAAGGCTGCAAAGGACGTTGTGGATTTCTACATCCGTGCGCTGGCAGCGGGCATCACGAATACGATCAATATTTTCCAGCCGGATGTGCTGTGCATCGGCGGCGGCGTCTGCAATGAGGGCGACGCGCTGCTGCTGCCGGTCAAGGAGCTGGTCGCAAAAGAGGTCTATACCAGAAATTCCGACAAGAATGCGGAAATCGTCATTGCGAAGCTTGGCAATGACGCAGGCATCATCGGTGCGGCGTTCCTCGGAAAAGCGATCTGAGCAAAGCGGTATCGCTGCGCGATGATTGATAATGGGGCTCCGCCCCAAACCTCGCCAAAGGGACAATGTCCCTTTGGAATCCCAAAATAAGGACAAATAAGGCGCCGTTTTTTCAGCGGCGCCTGTTTTCACCATTATAAAAGTTTCGGTCAAGCCTTTTCAAAGGCTTGCGGGTTAGAGTCCTTGGGTCGCTTATCGCAGTGAGCGAAACATCCTGCGACAGAGGGCGTCCCCAAAAAATTTTTCATGACAATCAAAATTCTTTGCAACCTGATCGGAAGAAACGCTGTCTTAATAGGCAGAGGAACATGAAAGGCGGTGACACCGTGAATGATGAAAAGCTGATCGGATTGTTTGAAGCCCGCAGTGAGCGGGCAGTCG
>JAFZBC010000063.1:0-2033 GCA_017561965.1 Oscillospiraceae bacterium | reverse complement strand
CGGGTTCAAGCCGCCGCTGGGCGAAGACGGCAAGCCGCTGCCGCCGCCGGACGGATTCAAGCCGCCGCTTGGCGAAGACGGCAAGCCGCTGCCTCCGCCGGACGGATTCAAACCTCCGCTCGGTGAAGACGGCAAGCCGCTGCCGCCGCCGGACGGATTCAAACCTCCGCTCGGTGAAGACGGCAAGCCCCTTCCGCCTCCGGGCTGCTGCAAACCGCCGAAAACCGAGTAAAGAATGTCATTCCCCCTCCCGATGACTTCGATACTCTGATTGGCAATCAATATGAATCATGAATGACGGACAGCCATTTGGTACATGAAGGCTGTCCGTTTCCGTCTGTTCAGAAAGCCCCTCTGCAAATGAAGCAGAGGGGCTGATCTGGTTGATAATTACGAATCTGCGTCAATTTTGCCGTTCTCCAGCCGGACAATGCGTGTGCCGTATGCAGCGCATTCCGGGGAGTGTGTGACCTGCATGATTGTGATGCCCTTCTCCTGATTGATCCTGCGGAACAGCTCCATGATCTCGCCGGTTGCCTTGGCATCGAGGTTGCCGGTCGGCTCATCCGCAAGCAGGAGCGCAGGCTCTCCGATCACCGCGCGCGCAATCGAAACGCGCTGCTGCTGACCGCCGGAAAGCTGATTCGGCTTGGCGCGGCGCTTTTCGGTCAGTCCCGTGATTGCCAGAATCTCGTCCAGCTTTTGCTTATAGCCGGGTACATCGAGTCCTGCCATTTTGATCGGCAGCAGAATATTCTGCTCCACGGACAAATTCTGCACGAGGTTATAGAACTGGAACACAAAGCCGATCTTTTGCAGCCGCAGAGCAGCCATTTCCTTTTCTTTGAGCGCAGAAAGCTTCTTGCCGCAGACCTCGATCTCACCCTCATAATCCGTGTCCAGTCCGCCGATGAGATACAGCAAAGTCGATTTGCCGCTGCCAGATGCGCCCATCAGCGAAACGAATTCGCCCTTTTCAATTTCCAGGGAAACGCCGTCCAAAACCTGCTGGAATGCGTCGCCCTTACCAAAGGATTTTTTCACATCCTGTGTTCTGATAATGGATTCCATAGATGCATCTCCTTACTCGTATTTGATTTCGTTTGCTGTATTCATGCGCCGCAGTCTGCGGATCGGTGTCCGGGCCGTTAGCATGATGATGACCCAGATCACACCGAAGAAGCAGAGAATCGGCAGAGGCCGCACCGTGACGGACAGTCCCATTCCGGCGCTGTTAAAGACATTCGTAACCAGCAGCGTGACCGGAATACTGATGATCACGGAAAGCAGCACGGAAATCGCAAAGGAGATGCCGTTTTCCAGGAAAATCATGCGGGCAATCTGTTTCCGTGTCATAGAGGTGGAATGCAGCAGGGCAAATTCCTTGCGGCGGGATTCAAAGCCGACAAGCTGGTTGCCGGAAATTCCGATCATGGTGAGCAGCAGTGCCGCTGCAATGATCGCATACAGTCCGAGCCGCATGGTGCGGCTGTCCTTGACGCGTTCCGCCGAATATTCCTCGCGGGACTGGATCCGGACATCGTCGGTGATCGCATGTTCCGCAGATTCCTTTGCGGTTGCCGGATCGGACGAGCGGATCAGCACCGTGCTTGGTTTTGTGCCGTAGAGCAGCCGGTACAGCTCCGGGCTGATGATGATACATCCGCCCTGGGTCGCCGAAAGTGTATTGGCGTAATCCTGAAGCCGAACCGTGCGCGTCACGGGGAACAAGCCGTCACAGTGGAAGGTGATCTCTGCTGATTGACCGGGCTTGAGCCCGAATTTCTGCGCGATTGCTTTGTCCATGAGGACCGCGTCCGCTTCGAGCGAATCCGGCAGCTTGCCGAAGCCCGGCAGCATGTCGGTCATCGGCAGGGCATACACATTGACCACATCGT
The DNA here is from genome assembly GCA_017561965.1 of Oscillospiraceae bacterium. Lineage (GTDB taxonomy): Bacteria > Bacillota > Clostridia > Oscillospirales > Ruminococcaceae > Firm-04. Next base: position 135 of record JAFZBC010000063.1, on the reverse strand, counting down.
CCGAGGCGATAAGAACGATATCGTCATCCCGTTCAAATCTGCCCGGCTTGACGATGTCCAGATAATTGTAAAGGAAAACGGCTTCGTCCACGCCGTCCAGACTGTGGATATAGTCCAGATCCTTTGCCTTTTTAT
>JAFZBC010000062.1:0-1600 GCA_017561965.1 Oscillospiraceae bacterium | reverse complement strand
TTCATTCAGGTCGGCGCCTTTGTTGGTAATTCTGATTTCAGGGGACGCCCTCTATTGCAGGGCGTCCCCTCTTGCCGCAATGCGGCAATTCACCCCATGCGGAGCTCCTGAACGCAGAGAGATTTCGCTCACTGCGGTGAGCGACCGGAGGCTCCTCGCCTCCGGACTCTCGCAAGCCTTTTGAAAAAGGCTTGACCGAAAACTTTTATTATGGTGTGAAACAAGCGCCGACCATTTGGGGCAGCGCCTGTTTTGATCATATTTCGGGATCCCAATGGGATTGATCCCTTGGGTGGGGTTTGGGGCGATGCCCCATTTTGAATCCATCGGAGATACCGCTATCCCTCACCGACGCTTCTTTTTGACGGAATAGCCGAAGGCGCCGCATTTCCGGCCGAGCGCAAAATACTCGCCGTGCGCATACGCTAGCAGGCCGCTCTGCTGCAAATTCAGCTTGCCCTTGCTGTCCACATACCGCGGATCGACTGCCGTTCCGGTGATCTCCGCCAGAAACATATCATGGGAACCCAGCGGAATGATCTGCGTGACCTTGCAGGTCAGGCTGACCGGCGACTCCAGCAGGATCGGCACACTGCCCTGCGGCGGTTCCGCCAGGTGCAGCCCGCAGGCTTTCAGCTTATCCGTCGTTTTGCCGGAGCGGACGCCGCAGAAGTCCACAGCCTTCACCATGGCGGTCGTCGTCAGATTGATTGCAAATTCGCCGCTTTCCTTAATGATCGCATAGGAATGGCGCGTCGGGCGCACCGAAATGTAGGTCATCGGCGGGTGCGTGGCGCAGATGCCTGTCCATCCGATCGTCAGGACATTGCAGTGCTCCATGGTACCGCAGGTGACAAGAACCGGCGGGACCGGTGCAAGCAGGGCCCCGCCGTTCCAGAATACCTTGTCCGCCATGCCTTACATATCCGCAAGGCGATTGTTCGGATCGTCCTCCGCATGATAATCTGCAAAGGTTTCGCTCTCAGAGGGGAGGTCATCCGGCAGTGCCTTTGCCTTCGGCTCTGCGAGCTTTCCGCCGAGGAAGCCTGCCAGCAGCGCGCGCAGATCAATGCCCGTCGCCTCGGTCAGACCGTCGGTGATCTTTGTGGTCGAGCCGATGATATCGCCGACCAGCTTGCTGGAGTTGCCCTCGCCGTACATCGTGATCTTATCCACATTGGCAAGCGGGAGCGCGGCGTTCTTGACGACATCCGGCAGTGCCTTGAAGTACATTTCAAGGACAGCGGCCTCGCCGTACTTCTTCATAGCCTCAGCCTTTGCGTTGATACCCTCAGCCTCTGCAAGACCCTTTGCGCGGATCGCGTCTGCCTCTGCCTTACCGACAGCAGCAATACCTTCGGCCTCCTGCATCTTTGCAAACTTGGCGGCCTCAGCCTCAGCCTTCTGTGCCTCAGCCTCCTGCTCGCGCTGGAAGCGGTCTGCTTCTGCCTCTTTCTTCAGCTGATACAGCTTTGCATCAGCCTCCTGCTGTGCCTTGTAGCGCGCAGCCTCAGCCATCTTCTTGACGTCTGCATCGAGCGCCTTTTCCTTGACCTCGGCTTCCTTCGCTTTCAGCTCAACATCCTTTTCGGATGCGGCG
>JAFZBC010000061.1:0-1938 GCA_017561965.1 Oscillospiraceae bacterium | reverse complement strand
TTGATGACCGCAACTGCCGCCAGCAAGCTGCTGACGGTTTCCTTTGCGCTGTGTGTGGTATTCAGTGCATTCTGGCTGTAACGGAACCGGAACGCGACCATCATGACCTTTTGCGGATGCTGCGCATTCAGCATCAGCTGGTAGGCATCCCGCAGGCCGTCCGCACTGAACACGCCCGTCATGCTGTCATAGGACGGCGACAGCGTCCGGCATTGCAGCAGAAACCGCACATCCCCTTTCAGCCGCAGAAATTCAAGGCCGTTTGCGACAGATTTCAGCCAATGCAGATAGATTTCATCATATGTATCCGGCCGCTCGAACCATACCATGCAGTAGCCGAGCAGACGCTCCTTGAAGCAGATCGGCGTGACGTACCCGGCTGCGGCCTTTTTGTATCGCCGGATGATGCCGGGCAGCTGGATCTGTGCCGCGGAATACACGGTATGATCCGCCCAGATATTGATATTCCGGCAGACCAGTGTCCGGCTGACTGTTTCCGCAGAACGGAACCAGTCCTCGAACAGGCAGAGCACAATATCCGCCGCACCGCGGACCAGATACAGAAACTCACCCATGATCTCAGCAAACTGTTCAATGCTGCGGCATTCTGTCAGCTTGGATTCCATACCCGAGCTGAGATTCCATTCCGAATACTGCCGGATCAGGCGCGCAGCAGCAAGCTCCTCATTATGATGAATTGCCGTATGAAAGCAAGGACAGCTCTGTCCGCCGATCAGACGGCCTGTCGGCGGGACAAAGGGCTGTTCCGGTTCCCCGTTCAGCCGGCGCACCAGAACATCAACCGCGGACGAACCGAGCTCAGTGCGGTTCCGCTGATATGTCATCAGCAGCGGCATGTGCAGGTTACGCTCCGGAATAAACTCGTATCCGATCACCGCCATATGCGCCGCAATGTCCTCTCCGGCCTCCGCATAAGCATCCAGCAGACCGAACGCCATATAATCATTGGAACAGACCAGCGCCTCCGGCTCATCGCGCACACCGCTCAGGTATTCCTTTGCCAGCTTTCTGCCTGCATCGTGCCAGAAGTTGCCTTCAATCACCATCTCCGGATCATACCGGATCCCGTGCTTTTCCAGTGCATGCCTGTATCCGTTCAGACGGGCATGGGAAATACTCATGGACAGCGGCCCGGTCAGCAGGGAAATCCGCCGGAATCCGCATTCGTCAATCAGATAATCCGTAACCGCTTCGAGATCATTCGCATCACTGGTATTGATATGCGGGAAACGGCAGCCCGCAAACTCCGGCAGCTCCGAGCCGACAAAAATCACCGGCAGCTCGCTTCGGCTGCGGATCTGCATCAGAATTTTCCTGCGGAGCGCCGGATTGACAAAGGACTCCGGCAGAAAAATCAGCGCATCAAAGGAATCGGATGCGATCAGCTCATAAATCCGGTTTTCGGTACTGTCGGCAAGATCCTCGTCAAAGGGATTATACAGATTTGACAGCACAACGATCTGCGCACGGTATTCCTGTGCGCGGGCAACAATGCCGGAAAGGATCTGCCGCTGCTCGATGCTGCTCACCTCCGCAGCGATCACCCCGATGATGTAACTGCTGTTTTTCATACTTCTCACGCCACCCACTGCTTCATGCTTTCAGCCCGTCAGATGCGGGCTGATCTGTTCGTATATGCTCATTATAGCATATCCGCATCCTGTTTTCAAGCCGGAACGCGCAGACGCATGAAAAAAAAACGCTGAGAGAATACATGGCTCTCTCAGCGTTTTGTGATGCTGTATCTCAGGTCAGCTCGATCATTCTTGCAATCGCCTGGAGAATCAGTGCGATATCCGCCGCCTCAGTCTGGCCGTTATGGTCGCAGTCGCCGTTCAGGACGCCGACCGTAGAGATCACCGCCGTCCGGTCGCTGACGGCATACCGCGCCAGCAGAACTGCATCCGCAACATCCAC
>JAFZBC010000006.1:0-3729 GCA_017561965.1 Oscillospiraceae bacterium | reverse complement strand
GCTCGCTCCGTGCAGCAGAACGCTGACCGCTGCTTCTGCGGGCTGGAGCAGCGCCTTGCAGAGCGAAACAATCGGCAGAGCATCCGTGCTGCGCGGTGCGGGACGCATGACCAAGAACGACAGCATCGACTTCGGTGCGGGCATCCGTCTGCATGTGAAATACGGCGATGCGGTTTCCAAGGGCGATCCGCTTCTGACGATGTATGCGGCAAAGGAATCGCAGCTCGATGAGGCGGAGCAGATGCTGAAACAGGCGGTCACTATTGCGGAAAACAAGCCGGAAACGCGCCCGCTGATCCGGAATATGTACAGCACTGCGGACGAGTGAACGTGAAAGGAACACTGACGGAAAATGGATATTCAGAATGAAAAAATCGACGGCGGAAAGGCATTTGACTGGGGCAGGACCTCGGAGGATTATGCGAAATTCCGCGATATTTACCCGGCGGCATTCTATGACTGCATCATCAGACGGGGCTTCGGCGTCAGGGGACAGCATGTGCTGGACCTCGGCACCGGAACGGGCGTTCTGCCGCGGAATCTGTATGCGCAGGGCGCAAAATGGTGCGGCACGGATATTTCCCCGGAGCAGATCGGACAGGCGAAGCAGCTTGCGATCGCGGCGGGCATGGACATTGACTTCCGCACGGCGTCTGCGGAAACGACCGACTATCCGGACGAAACCTTTGACGTTGTGACCGCGTGTCAGTGCTACTGGTATTTTGACCCGCCGAAGGCGTATCCGAACATTGCGCGGATGCTGAAGCCGGGCGGAAAGCTGGTGCTGCTCTATATGGGCTGGCTGGCTGCGGAGGACAGCATTGCGAACGCATCGGAGGAGCTGGTGCTGAAATACAATCCCGCATGGACGGGCGGCGGCGATACGCGGCATCTGATCACCCCGCCGGACGAGGCGCTCAAAACCTTTGAGATTGCGGAGCAGACCATGTTTGATCTGCCGGTGCATTTCACAAAGCCTGCCTGGCACGGCCGGATGCGCGCGTGCAGAGGCGTCGGAGCCTCGCTGGATCCGGCGGCGCTGGCTGCATGGGATGCGGAGCACAGTGCCGTGCTTGACCGCATTGCACCGGATGAATTTGACATCCTGCATTACGCTGCAATCACGGTGCTGGAGAAAAAATAAACAGATATTGCCCGGTGTGCGCTGAAATCTGTTCCTGTCACGGGCATTTCATGCTGCTTTCATTTTATTTTCAGTTTTGTATGGTATCATGGGGGCAATTACAATGGGGAGGCATATTCTATGAAGCATTCTTTTCTGAAAAAAACTGCCGCACTGTTCGCTGCCGTGACCGTTCTGTCCCTCACCGGCTGTGCGGGCGGTAATACACAGGGTTCCTCTGAGCCGGAAGCACCGGCGGTCACGGGCAATGTGACGGTCACGGCGTTCAATGTCGGCAAGGCGGATGCACTGGTCGTGCAGACGCAGAATACTGTTACGGTCATTGACGCGGGCAACAAGGGCGACGGCAAGGTGATCGACAAGTTCCTGACCGCGCAGGGCATTGACACGGTCGATCTGATGATCATTACGCATTTCGACAAGGACCATGTCGGCGGTGCGTCCCGCGTGATCAACAAGCTGAATGTCAAAGAGGTGCTCGTCCCGGACTATACCTCGGAGCTCGACGAATACAAGAGCTTTGTCGAAAAGGCGGAGGAAACCGAAACCAAGGTGACGCCGCTGGCCTTCGGCAGCAGCTACGAATGGAGCCCGGATGACACGATCGGCACGATCTATGCGTCTGAAAAGGACAATTACGGCCGGGACGAGGAAAACGATTTCTCGCTGGTGCTGTACATGCGGCACGGCGACAACAAATTCCTGTTTGCCGGTGATGCGGAGGATCCGCGTCAGCAGGAGATCATGAAACTGAACCTCGGCAAGGTCGATTTCCTCAAGTTCCCGTATCACGGCAACTATATGCCGACGACGGAAGCATTTCTCGATGCATTTGCTCCGAAATATACGGTCGTCTGCTGCTCGGAGAAGGAATACGCCGATCCGAACACGGTCGAAACACTGGAAAAGCGGAAGATCGAAGCCTTTTACACATGCGACGGCAATGTGACGGCCGTCAGCGACGGCAAAACGCTGACCTGCTCGCAGGCTGCTGCGGGATAAGGCTGCACGCTTTCAGAAAGGTGACATTTTATGCGACAGAAGGATAATCTGCTGATTCCGGCCATGCTGGATGCGCACTTTCCGCTGATGAAATATGCGTTCTATTCCAGGCAGTATCAGCCGGTGATTCTGAACAACCGCCGGGATGTGACAGAGCTCGGACTGCGCTGGGTTCACAATGATATGTGCTATCCCTGCATCCTGAATACCGGGCAGATGCTCGGCGCACTGCGCAGCGGACGGTTTGACCCGGATCATACCAAGCTGCTGATGCCGACCGTCGGCGATGCCTGCCGCGGCTCAAACTATGCGGATCTGATCCGGAGAGCAGTCAGGCTCGCCGGGTATCCGCAGGTGCAGGTTCTGACGATGAATCTGCGGCACATCGACGATGACAACCAGCTGCCGATCACGCCGAAAATGGTGTGGCGGGCGCTGTTCAGCCTGTACTACGGCGATCTGCTGATGCTGCTCGTGCAGCAGGTGCGGCCTTATGAGCTGCACCGCGGCGAAACCGAAAGGCTCCGGGATTACTGGTACGGCGTGCTTGGCGCGGAGCTGCGGGATTTCCGGAATCTGCGGATCTCCGTGCTCAAACAGCGCTTTACCAAAATCACGCAGGCGTTTTCCGAAATTCCGCGCAGCAGCGAAAAAAAGCAGCGCATCGGCATTGTCGGGGATCTGTATACACGCTATTGCAGCCTCGGAAACTGGGATATTGTGGACTTTCTGGAGCGTTCGGGCTGTGAGAGCTTTACGGACGGCCTTTCGTGGTATGTGCTCTATTACATCGACTCGCATCTCAGAACTGTGAATCCTGTTGAAGCGACAGCTTACCGGATCGCGGAAAAGCTGCTTGCGCATTTGCAGGATGCGATGATCGCGGCGCTGGAGAAATACGGTTTCTTTACGCTGCCGCGGCTGCAAACGCTTAAAAAGGAAACCAAGGGCATTGTCAGCCACAATGTTGCGATCGGGGACGGCTGGCTGATCGGCGCGGAGGTCGCGGGGTATCTCATGCACGGATGCAGAAAGGTGCTTGCGATCCAGCCGTTCGGCTGCATGGCGAACCATGTTGCGGGACGCGGCATTTATGCTTCGATCCAGCGGAAATGCGGCGGTGCGGTCGTCAGCGCGGACGTGGACGCCAGCGGTACGCCGGTCAATGTCTATAACCGCGCACGGATGCTCATTGATCTGTCCGACGTGCTCTGCTGACACGGATTTGCAGGGAGGCTCTGTCCTCATTCAAAAGGATTGTGATTATAAAGAAGATTTCAGCCGCAGTATTTCTGATGTGCAGTCAGAGGTACTGCGGTGTTTTTCTTGGCGAAGCGCCCTCAGATGTATTATTGCTCTTTTCGGAAAGTGGGCTGCTGCTCTGATAAATCAGAATATATTATAATGTTTGCAGTTATCTTGGCTTGCTCCGCGCCGCATCAGTTTTTGCGGGACTTTGAACTGAATTCTCAGGGAACGTATGCGGGCGTGAAAAAGGGGTCAGGGGGTCAGGAAAGCGGGGGCTCGGGGGCGAAAAACTAGGGGGATAGGGGGAATAAGCCGCTGGCGGCGCATCCCCCTGT
>JAFZBC010000060.1:0-3711 GCA_017561965.1 Oscillospiraceae bacterium | reverse complement strand
GCTTGCGGGGTCGAGGGGCAGCGCCCCCGTCGCTCACCGCAGTGAGCGAAACACTTTTACGTTCAAGAGCTCCGCAAGGGGTGAATTGCCGCAGAGCGGCAAGAGGGGACGCCCTGCGATAGAGGGCGTCCCCTTCGTTGTGTCGATAATGCGGTTTCTCTACAAGTGAAGGCGCCGACTGAAACAGCCGGCGCCTTTTTACTTATTCATCTGACTTAATGGATCCACCGATATTTTCTTTTTTTGCTGTCATTCTGAGCACCTTCACCGCGTCCATGACATCGGTCTGGGCATCGCCGTTGACATTGGCGTTCCGCAGCCCCTGATCCGTGATCTTCGCCTCCCGGTCCCCGTTGACATAGCGCAAAATCAGCACGACATCCGCAATATCAACTGTGCCGCTGCAATCCGCATCGCCGGGCAGCAGATCCTGCTCTTCCGGCTCTGTCATCATCAGATACGGATTCGACGGCTTATCCGGCAGACGCTCCGTCATCACAGGCGGTTCGATCTCGTCCGTCAGATCCAGAATATCATAATATGCGCGGATTGGCTGCATATCCTCGGAAAACAGCGAATTCTGCACCGAATCCGACATCCGGACATATGCATTCAGCGGATTCCGGAGCGTCACAGAGGAAATCTGATCCGCATAGGTCATTGCTACGCTGAACACATCCTTCCACAGTCTGCGCTGCTTTGCCGCGTCCTGCTTTGTGCCGGTGATCTCCAGCTCGGTGATCTGAATATCCAGACCGAGCGCCGCGATTTTCTTGAACGCAGATTCATAGGTCGTTTTATTCGGCTCGTTCACGTTCAGATGCGACTGCATTCCGATGCCGTCGATGTAATCGCCCTCCCGCATGATCCGTCTGGCCAGATTGCAGATCGTTTCTGTCTTGGCCGGGCGGTATTCGTTGTCCTCGCTCAGGAACAGCTTGCAGTCGGCGGGCGCATATTCTCTCGCCGTCCGGAACGCCTCCACGATAAAATCGCTGTTGTCATCGCCGTAGACCGCCGCCCAGGGGGAAGTGTCGCCCGCGGCGCCCTCTTGTCCGCGCAGACCGCTGCCGTCGTTCCGGAGCATCCCGTCGCATACGTCATATGCATACAGCTTCAGACCCGGATATTCTTCCCGCAGCTGTGCAAAGGTTTTCTCAATAAAGCACGCGATGCGCGCGTCGGCTTCCTCCGGCGTACCCGCAAACATCTCCTCCGGTGTCTGACTGTTCCAGAGGAAGGCATGCCCCCGGACGCCGATCCCGTTTTGCTCTGCAAATTGCAGGATCCGTTTGGCTGCGCGCAGATCGACAGCCACATCCGTGCCGCTGATGCTGCTGATCATCGCGGCGGGATTCATCTCGCTTTCACAGGTCACCGAATTAAAATGCTGCTGATAGAAATCGCGCACTCTGGCATCAGCTGCTGCCGTGGTATTCAGCGTGCCGCCGATGCGGAAATACGGCCCGAGCAGATCCTTGAAGCCGCTGCCGCCCGCCAGATAGCCGTAATCCTTGTTCTGCTTCTGCCGGTAGGGCTGGCTGTCGTCCCGTGCGGGATAATCCACCCAGAACGAGTCGGACGGTGCAGGCGATGTCTGCGGTTCATAATCCGTTGTTGTCGGCGGTTCTGCCGTGCCGCAGGTTGTCACCTGCATCTCCTGTTCTGTCGTTGTGGTCGGCGGTTCCGCAGTCATCGGCGGAGGTGGCTCCGTCACCATTCCGGGCTCTGTGGTCACTTCACCGGGCGCGGCTGTGACTGCACCGGGCGCACTTGTCGCTGCACCGGGCGCAGTTGTCATCGACGGCATGGTCGTCATCATCGGATATTCAGCCGTTGTGATTCCGGGTTCAAAGGCTGTCGTTTCCCCGGCCGCAGGTGTCGTATTCATCGGTGTCGGCGGCGGATATGCATCGGACAAATCTATCCAGATATCCGCATCCGCTTCTGCAAGCGTAAAGCAGTCCGCATAGTAATTATCCACCCCATTCGACTCAATGAACACATACATTTTATCCGTGTACCGGTTCGGATCCACCCCGTCGGGCAAATCCGGCATGGTAAACACCCCGCAAAGCTCTGTCCATTGCCAGTCCCAGCACAGCCGTTCCGCGACCGTCACAAACTGCGGCTCACCGTCTGCATCCTCATATCCCAGTACAATGCGGAAGGTATCAGCCACATCGCAGTTCGGAAGCACAGCGGCCTGAAGCATATAGTCCCCGCCCGGCTGCAAGGCATAGGGAGCCAGCGAAACAGACAGGCCGTCCCAGCATTCCGCACGGCCGCTCACATACATAGACTGTGTGCCTTCCGCATAATATGACGGATCGGGCATCAGATCGCACATTGACATGAACGTAACCGGCGGCTCATCATCCTCAAAGCCCAGACGAAAGACCACGCCGTTTTCATCGGCGCCCTGCTTCGGCTTCTCCTCCGGCGGACCGGACGCCGTTTCCGAATAATAGCTTCCCATCCGGAACTGTTTGATTTGCAGCGAACCCTTTGAATCCGCGGACAGGCCGCCGAAGGTATCCAGATACAGGCCGCATGATTCCATTTTTTCAGTTCCGGTAATGTATCCGCACGATGACCACGCACGCAGATGCTCCTGCATATCAATCGTGCCGCGGATGCTGCTCTTCGTTTCTCTCCTGAATGCACTCTCCATACGGACGCTCCACAGCTGCGGATAGGTCTGCACACCTTCAATGGAAGGCTGATTGACTCTGAGCGTTTTGCAGAGCCCGTACTGAGAGCCGTTCACGGTGATTGTCTTTGTGGTATCCGCCGAACCCGGCGGCCGCCATGTGCCCCAGCCCTCGACCACAAAAAACTCTGTCAGCGTATCCTTCATCCAGCCGTGCGCACCGAAAAAGGCGTTGCCCTCCACAAACACATCCGCTTCATACTCAATCGAGAACGAAGAATACTGTGTCCATTTCGGAAGCGTCGGAAAGGCCCTGCACACATCAACCGCATACGCATAGCAGCCGTCCCACTCCACGGAAAACGCACCGCCCGGCGCAAGCGTCAGCTGATGCATGCCGATGCTGTCCTGCTCAATATACTCGCGGCAGATGCCGTCCGCATCGTCATGCTGTTCCTCTATTTTTTCCCAGCCCGACGCCGCCTCCCCCGGAAAAGAGGAAGCAGCGATCACAGCTGCACAGAATACCCCGAATCGCCGTAGCTTCATGAGATCCCCCCTCAAAACCGGTCATTCCGGACGAGCATCCGGAATGACCTTTTTACCGTAAAATGCAGCAGAATCGTTTACTGCGTCAGAATGTGACCTTCCTTGCGATGAATTGCAGAACCAGTGCGGCATCGTCAGCATCGGTCTGACCGTTCCTGTCCGCGTCGCCGTTTTTCATGCCCTGATCCATGATCTGCGCCTCCGTATCCGCAATGGCATAGCGCAGAATCAGCACGGCGTCCGCAACGTCCACTTTACCGTCACAGGTCGCGTCACCGGTCACAGCTTCTGCCGCGATGACCGCGGCAGTCAGAAGTCCCCAAAACCGTCTTCTCATATTTGTCCTTTCTTTCAGAATGTCGTCTTTTTTGCAATAAACTGTAAAACCAGTGCGGCGTCGTCTGAGTCGGTCTGACCGTTTTTGTCCGCATCGCCGTTTTTCACGCCCTGATCCGTGATCTTCGCCTCTGCATCCGCAATGGCATAGCGCAGAATCAGCACGGCATCCG
>JAFZBC010000059.1:0-6750 GCA_017561965.1 Oscillospiraceae bacterium | reverse complement strand
TGCCCCCGGCACCTATGATTATACAAAGTATCAGGGCGCGGATAAAATTGATACCAAAGCTGCCGGCACCGCGGAGGCACCCGTCACGCTGACGGCCGCCGATCCGGAGGATCCACCCGTGCTGACCGGCAGCGGCACGGCGCACGGCTATGTGCTGCACATTCAGGGGGATTACTGGATCCTCGAAAACCTGAAAATCACGAATGCGCAAAAGGGCGTCGTGTTCGATCATTCATGTCATTCCGTGATCCGGAACTGCGAGATTTATCAGACCGGCGCAGAGGCCGTTGCCCTGCGTGACGGCAGCTCGGAATGCACCGTTTCGTATTGCAGCATCCATGATACGGGGCTGGTTTCTCCGGGCTACGGCGAGGGCGTGTACGTCGGCAGCGCAAAGTCCACGACCGGCTTTGACTACAAATGCGACGACAACAAAATTCTGCACTGCACCTTCAAAAACATTGCCGCAGAGGACATTGACGTCAAGGAATATACGACCGGCGCGGAGATCGCATACTGCACCTTTTACGGCGACGGCATGACCGGTGAGAATTACGCGGGCAGCTTTGTCGATATTGCCGGAAACGGCTGCTCCGTGCATGACAATACCGGCTACCGGAACAACAATCCGAAGATCGTTGCAGCATTTGAGATCCATGAGCAGGTTGAAGGCTGGGGGCATCAGAACAGCTTCTGCAATAACACCGTTTACATGGATCAGCCTTACGGCGTGCCGGATCCGAACCGGAAGATGTATGCCGTGGACGGCTGGTTCACGGAGATCACCGCGGGCGGCAACCGTGCGGACTACGGCAGCGGGCTTGCGGATGTGCCGGAGGACTACTACAATGTGAAGGCTGTCCATGCGCCGCAATAAAAATTTTATCCGAACCTCTTGACAAACATGTACATTTGACAAGGCGGTATAAAGTGTACAGAACAGAAAGGGGAAACGGATATGCGTATGACAATGAGAATGCAGCGTGTGCTTGCAGCAGTCAGTACGGCAGCACTGCTGCTGACATCCTTGCAGGTACAGGCATTTGCTGCTGCGGAGGAAACCACGCCGGGCGGCATCAAAGTCAGCGAACTGCGGGCGCGGAGCCTGCGCCGGCGATTCCCTCCGGGCGGGCAGCGCCCGCGGGCATTTCCCTCCGGGTAAATTAAACGATGTTCTCCCCATTTGCCAAGTTCACGCCGCTATTCGCGGCTTCTGTAAAGCTGCTTCTCCCCGGCACTCTGCTGAAACGCGGAGCAAGAGAGGGGAAGAATAAGGAAAGAGAGTCTGAGAGGAAACCTTAAGGGAGGGGAGAGAATAAGCCGCTTGCGGCGCATCTCTCTCCTCTCTTGTGGTTTCCTCTCAGGATTCGCGCCCCGCGCCCAACAAAAATAAACAGCGGACGAAACGATCAAGCGGGGATGACTGAAAACACTATGATATATTCTGTTTGATCTTAGCAACGGTATAAGATACAATGCCCCGAAGCGTTTTCATATGCTTCGGGGCATTTGATTTGTCTGCTGAAATAAAACAGAATCTGCGCGGCAGCCCTTAACCAGAGGTATGGGGGCAGCGCCGCCGTTCCGAATCCGTCGGAGATACCTTAAAAGAACCGCCAGCGGGACAGAAGAAGACCGGGGATGACAACAATGACGAAAAATGCCCAGCTCACCAGCGTGAACACCTTGATAAACTGCTTTCCGTTCTGCGGATACTCCCGCACATAGATCCGGTAATTGATGACCGATGCCAGCGAGCCGATCAGCGAGCAGAGCCCCGCGGTATCCGCGCCGTAAATCAGTCCGGCGAAATTTTCCGTGAACGGATAGAGCACGATCGAAGCAGGCACATTGGAAATGATCTGGCTCAGGCCGATCGCCCACCAGTATTCATGTCCGGCCACCGCCGTTTCCAGCACCGACGCGATGCGGGCATTGGCCGCAATCGACGAGGAGAAGATAAAGAAGCAGAGGAATGTGAACAGCAGCACGTAATCGACCTTGCGGAACATCTGCCGGTCGGCAACTGCAATCACCGCGAGCACAATGCCGACGGCGATATACCAGAACTGCGTCCGTGTGACGATCGTCAGGATGATGAGCACGAACATCGAGAGATATGCCGTGCGGATGCCTTTTCGCTCCGGCGCCAGCGTACCCTGCGCTTCCTCTGCCGGAAAACGGATCGGTTCCCGCAGGTTTTTGCGGTACAGCACACAGACAAACACAATCAGCAGCACAGCGGACATCGCACAGAGCGGCAGCATATGCAGCATGAAATTCCAGACGCTCGTGCCGGACTGCGAGAACAGAAACAGATTCTGCGGACTGCCGAACGGCATCAGCAGCGAGCCTCTGATCGCCGCAATGTTCTCCATAGAGATCACCGGCAGGATGTATTTTTCCTTGCCGCCCGCACGGAAAATCAGGATCGTCAGCGGGACGAAAATCACCAGAGAAACGTCATTCGTCACGAACATGGACGAAAAAAACACGCCGAAGATCAGGAACAGCGACAGGCTTGTCATGTTCCGCAGCCTTGCGGTGAAACGGAGCAGCGGATTCAGGATATGCTCCTGCTTGAAGCCTTCCAGCACACAGAGCATCATCAGCAGCGTGCCGAGCGTATGCCAGTCAATGTCATGCAGCAGCCGCACGGACGGCGGCGTGATGAACATGCTGATGACAGCTGCGGCTGCGGAAACCGTCAGCATCGGCTCTTTTTTCAGAAAATGCACGATCTTATTCATGTTACAGATCCTTCCATATTTTTGCAGGGATAAGTATAGCACATCTCCCGGAAAAATGCAAGCGATTTTCCGGATGGTGATAATTATATATAACAATACGGAAGAAGTTGACTTTTTTACAGAAAGACTGTATAATAAAAGAAATATGCAGTTCTGTGCAAAAGAACGGATGTAACCAAACGGGGACGTTTGCCGTCCCAGTAAATGAGGAGGTGCGGCACCTTGGATCATCAGGATGAGCAAGCGATCATTGCACGTCTGAACCGCCGGGATGAATCTGCCCTGGAGCAGGTTCAGAGCGGATACGGAAAGCTGTGCGGAAAGCTCGCTTATGACATCCTTGGATCCTGGGAGGACTCGGAGGAATGCGTCAGCGATATGCTGATGAAGGTCTGGCAGACCATTCCGCCGAATCACCCGGAGAGTCTGAAAGCGTATCTCATCACGCTGATCCGGCATCTGGCGATCGACAGATATCATTTACAGACGGCAAAAAAACGTGGCGGAACACAGTTTGACGAAGCACTGGACGAATTGGAAGATACTCTTGTTTCAGATGATAATATCAGCGCTGCCGTTGAAAAGCGTGAGCTGACGCGCGCAATCGAGTGCTTTCTGGACACGCTTCCTCAGAAGTCGCGGAATATTTTTATGCGGCGGTACTATATGGCAGATTCCGTCCGCGGAATTGCGGACGCTTACGGCATTGGTGTCAGCGCAGTGAAAATCTCACTGATGCGGACGCGAAACAAGCTGAATCAATTTCTGAAAGAGGAGGGATACCTTTGAAGCCGATTGATTTTATGGACGCGCTCAGCGACGTCAATGAAAAATATGTCCGGCAGATGGTCGAGGCAGCGGAAGAACCGGCAGCCCATAGAACAGTCGGCAGCACAGGGATCCGGACTGCAAAGCCGATCCGGCAGGAAACCGGATTCTTCTCCGGAAAGGAAAACGGTGCGGATAAGCCGTTCGGCGGCAGAATGCACTATATTGCGCTGCTTGCAAGTGCGGCGGCGTGCATCGCGGGCGTCGGTGTGATCGTGCATCTGTATCCGACAGAGAACGAGGACAGCATCACAGCGGATTCCGAGTATTCAGAGGTTTGCGAAACGCAGTTTCAGACTGATATTTTCCAGACCACCGCCTATGTCCCGGCAGAGGGTACCACGGCACCGGTGACGCATACGACCGCGGCCGATCCCGAAAAAACGGAGCCGCGCATGACAGGTACCGAAGCCGCCGTGACGGAAACCGGTACGCAGGCAGCAGAAACGACCGTGCAGACGCCGGCCGGAACGGAGCCGACGACTGCGGCAAAGCAGACAACCGCCGCCCCCGCAGAAACAACCGGGACAACGACCGCAGAGCCGACGGTTACGACCGCGTACAATCTTTCGGTGGGGGAACATCAGTATGTGCCGTTTACGCAGGATGCACTGCTCGGCGATGTGGACGGCGACGGCGATATCACGCTGCTCGATTATTTCTGGGCAGCCCGTGAGTATTATATCCAGCAGCCGAGCTACCGGAACAGCATTGCGCTGGAGGATGACGCGATCGACCGCGGCAATGTTGACCGGCTGGTCGGCGATGACAGCCACATGAGCGCGGATGGCAGAGGGCCTTCCCCGATCTCAAAGGCAGACATCCGGTATATCCGGGACATTGCGGTCATCCGGGAATTTGGCGGTCTGGACAATCTGACTGTTTCGGATTATATTGCTGTGGATTACAGCTACGAACGGATGCACGGCGAAACAAGCTGTGTGCTGGACGGCTCGCTGGATCTGCTCCGAGCCTTGTTTGAGCCGTATGCCGACGGCTACAACGGACAGCGCCTCGGAGATAAGGTGCCGGATCCCATACGGGAGTTCTATAACGAGGCACACGAGATTCCGGACGGGCAGAACAATTACAGCTTCCTGTGCTGGCGGAACAGCATCTTTGTACAGAAAATGGACGAGCTGCGCGCGCTGCTGGAGGAAACATGAAAAGCAGGCGAACCCGCAAATGACAAACCTCCCTTATGGCTTCAACTGCCGTAAGGGAGGTTTTAGTTTGTCGGAAAAGCAGTATCTCCGACAGATCAGAAACGGGGCGATGCAGCCGTGTTTCCCCTCCCCGCCTTCCCTCCGCGCAAGGTCAGCACACCGCCGTGCAGCGACGGTCACCTCCGCGCCGAGCGCATGCAGACGCATTTGCAGCGCCCTGCTGACTCTGCCCGCCCCGAGGATCAGGCAGGGGAGGCTCAGCAGCACGACCGGCAGCTCCTGCATGATGATCTGGATCGCGCCCTCCGCGGTCGGGACTGCGTTGCGGAGCGCAAAGGTTTCCTCGTTCGCGTAGTCGGCGGCGTGCAGTCCCGCGGCTTCGATCATGCTGTGCTCGCTGTCGCGGAACCGCCCGCCGAACACGGTGCCGCCTGCTTTCACAAGCGGCAGCAGCTCCGTGAGGCGGAGCATTCCGCTGCCGAGCGGCGCGTAAAGGAACAGGCCGTCCTGTGTGACCGGCATCGGCAGGAGCAGCGCATCCAAAGACTGCGGCTGCGTGCCGGAAAGGTCAGCCGGGGTGATGCCCGCGGGCAGCGTGCCGCAGCGGTCAAAGCCCGTGACGCTGACGCTGTGCTGTTCTGAAAGACGCGCGGCCGCGGTCAGCTGCCGGAGGTCGCCGCCCGCTGCGAGCAGTGAGATATGTTTCATACGGATCACTTCCTGTGTAGGGATTTCCGTTCCCGGATCGCTTTATTCTATGCGAATCTTGCCGAAACGTGAAAGAAGAAAGCACCGCAGTTCAAACGCTGCGGTGCTTTTCTGTTCGGTTATGCGGGTGCTGCCCGCTTATTTTTTCAGCAGGTCTTCCCAGGTGATGTCGATGCCTGCAACGGTTTTTTCTGTATAGTACCGGAGGATCAGCTGCGCATCCTCGACGCCGATTTCGCCGTCGCCGTTGATGTCAGCTGCCTGCTTTTGTGCGGGCGTCAGCGTACTTTTCAGTCCCGCAACATGCTCCGTATAGGCGCGGAGCGTCAGCTGGGCATCGTCCGCGCTGATTTCGCCGTCGTTGTTGAAGTCGCCGGTAAGCGGTGTCAGCGCCTGGAAGGGAATATTATTTTCCTTTGCAAAGGATTCGGCAAAGGAACCGGCGTAACCGCGGATCGTGAGATCGTTACAGTCTTCAAACGCAGATTGGCTGATACTTGTTACGCTCTCCGGGATCGTAATGCTTTTCAGACCGGTACAGCCGGAAAACGCACACTGATTGATGAGTGTTACATCGTCCGGAATCGTGATGCTTGTCAGGCCGGTACAGCCGAAAAATGCATGCATACCGATGCGGGTCACGCTGTTTGGAATCGTGATGCTTTTCAGTCCGGTGCAGCCGGAAAAAACTCGCATTTCAATGTCTGTCAGATCGTCCGGGAGCGTGATACTTGTCAGGTCTGTGCAATTCCGGAACACCTCCATGCCAATGAAATCTACGCTGTCCGGAATCGTAATGCTTTTCAGGCCGGTGCAGCCGGAAAAAGAACAACTGCCGATGCTGTCCACGCTGTCCGGGATCGTGACGCTTGTCAGACCGGTGCAGTCGGAAAATGCATGATTACCGATTCTAGTCACGCTGTCCGGAATCGTGATGCTTGTCAGATCAGTACACCCGTGGAATAAATAATCGCCAATCTCCGTAACGGTTTCCGGGAGCACAACATCTCCCTTTGCTGCGGAAGCGTCTATCAGGATGTGATTCACGAAAACCAGCGGATCTTCGTCCTGTCTTGCTTTCAGCCACGGCGTTCCGGCAAATGCGCGTCTTTCGATAATTGCCACGCTGTCCGGGATCGTGATGTCTGTCAGCGCATAACAAGAGCTGAACGCATATGCGCCGATGCTTGTTACGCTGTCCGGGATCGTAATGCTTTTCAGGCCGGTACATCTGTAAAACGCATCATCCTCAATGCTTGTTACGCTGTTCCCGATCGTCACACCGGTCAGGCCGGAGC
>JAFZBC010000005.1:0-13257 GCA_017561965.1 Oscillospiraceae bacterium | reverse complement strand
CCTTAAGCTGGGTTTGGGGCGGAGCCCCATTATAAATCTATCGGAGATATCGCTTTCTCAACAAGCCAAGAGGCGCTGACTGAAAAGTCAGCGCCTCTGCTGCATGGATCACAAAATTTCAGCGGCAGGTCAGGAATTTGACCATTGCGGCGGTGTCTTTCGCATCCGCCTTGCCGTCTGCATTGAAGTCTGCGGCGCGCTCTGTGCGCTTGTCCGCAAAGCCCTTCATCAGACCGTATTTCAGTTCGCTCAGATCCCTCGCGTCTACGCGGCCGTCAAAATTGACGTCGCCTGCCAGCACCGCTTCTGCGGGCGGCTGGTAATCCGGATTCGGAATTGCCAGTGCAATGCGGTCGATCGAAGGTGCATTGCCGCTGCTGTTGTACAGCCGGACGGTATTCGTACCCTTTTTCAGCGTCACGGTCGTGTTGACTGCGCGGATGCCGCTCCAGTCGTTTTTGTTCGCGTAGCAGCCGTCGATCTTCGTGACGAATCCGCCGTTGACATCGACCATAAGGCTGCGCGTTTCGCCGGAGATATAGTAAATGCGCAGCGTATACTCGCCGTCCTCCGGTGCCTCGACCTTTTCAAAGGTCACGCCGCTGTCACCGCCGCCGACATAGCCGACATACGCATCACCGGACGAATACTTTGCGTCCTTGCCGCGTGTGACGGATGCCTTGCCGGTCAGCTTGGCGTTTTCAGCCTCGTAGAATCTGTAATTCGTGTACGGCGTTTCCAGATTCATCGTGCCCTTGGTCAGCTTGATGACAAAGCCGCCGTTTTTCAGCAGGCTGCGCTCGATCGTATCTTTTTTCGTCAGACCGTTCTTGACGGTGACGGTCAGCGCGCTGCCGTTTTCGTTGTCTGCAAAGATATATGCATTGTATTCGCCGTCATCGGTGATCAGCTCGGAGAGCGGGATGCTGACCGTTCTGGCATCAAGCGTCGAAGCGCCGATGTACCAGTCAGAGCCCTTGCGCCGTGCCGTGACATTGAACTTCATCGGTCTGCCGTCGATGACATGGATGTCATCCCATGCGACCGGAACGTCATTCAGCAGAGGCAGGGCAGGGGAGCCCTCATAGGTATAAACAGACTGCGCGAAATGCTGCACGCCGGATTCGATCGTCACGACGTCCGCAAGCGCAAAGCCTGCCGTTGCACCGATGCCGTAGATCGGCACGCCGGTTGGGGTAAAGTCCGCGGAACCGATGACATTGCGCGTAAAGGTGTAGGAAACGCGGTTTGCAAGCGCCGGTGCCTCGAACCATTTGTAGTATTCCGTGCCGTTGATCGCCTCATAGGATACGACGTTCGGATAGGTACGGCTCTCGCCGCGCGGAACAGTACAGCCGTGGAACAGCACCATCAGATGATTCTTTGCGGCGATGTCCATGCACATGTACATCTGCTTCATGGTTTCCTGCGTGTCGCTCTCGTAGTAATCGACCTTGACGCCCTGCACACCGAGCCCTCTGATGCGTTCAAACTCGCGGACGATCGTTTCCTCGTCCAGCAGCGAATAATACGGATAGGCCGGATGCCCCTGGCTGTCCTTATAGCCGGAATGGCCCTTGTTGTTGACGCCGTACCACAGGTAAATGCCAATGCCGCGCTCTGCTGCGTATTCGCAGAGCTCCTTGACCTTGGCAGCGCTGTCATCCCAGAGCGCCCAGCCGAAGTCCAGACAGACATAATCCCAGCCGTTTGCTGCGGAGAAGTCGATATAATCCTTCTGCGTGTGGTATTCGACCGGGGAATCGCCGCCGCTGCTCCACCACGACCATGAAACCTTGCCCGGCTTGATCCAGCTCGTATCCTCGAGCTTGGACGGCGGGTTCAGGTTGAGGATCAGGTCACTGGAAGCCATTTCATCGAGCGTGTCACCGATGATGACTGCACGCCACGGCGTATGGAATGCGCCCTGCATGGAAATGCCGTCCACCTTGACGCCGCCCTTCCAGTGCAGCGTGCGGTAGTTGCCCTCAAATTCCAGTGCGCCTGCGCAGTACGGATTCTCCTCGTTGAACACATTTGCTTCGGAAACCGTCACCCAGTAGCGGTTTGCGACAAGTCCGGTATACGGCACGGAATAGGTCGCGCTGGTTTCGTTGGCACGGTCGCGCGGGAGCTCGACCATATCCCATTCATAGGTCGCGTTCGGCCAGTTGCCCCAGAAGGTGCTGTTGTCCGGGAACACGACCTGCGTTGCCTCGCGTCTGATCGACGCGCCGTGATTGAGCGCATAGCGCACGCCGACGCCGTCGTTGTATGTACGCAGATAAACGGTCAGGATGCTGTCGCCCTTGACCAGCGGGAACGAAACCTCGGTATAATTGTCGCGGATGACGACATGCTTGCCGTTCGGCATTTTGTAGGTTTCGTCGTGCTCGGTAATTGTGCCGTCCGGATCACTCTGCGGGAAACCGGAGGACAGATCCTCCGTCGTAGTCGTGAAGCCGAGCTTTGACGGCAGGATCACATTGCCCGCCTTATTGCCCTTCATCTGCACGGAGTAGTAGTAGCTGCCGCGGCTGTCGCGCCAGATCTTGGAAACCAGCGTGCCGTCCGGCGAAACGGTTTCCAGGCCGGGGACACTCGAAAGCTGTGTGCCGTCCGATGCGGTGCTGACCTCGGCCTCCGCGGGCTCCTCGCCCTCAGTGATCGTATCAGCTTCAAAGGTATAGCTGTACGCAGGATCGTCCGGCATGGATCTGACCTGCGCCGCCGTCAGCGGATAATCGTAGAACAGAACGTCATCGACGCGTGCTTTCAGGTCGTCATCGGTATACAGTGAATGTCCGATGCTGCAATACTGGTATTTCGGCAGCAGCTTCTCGCCGAAGAACGTCTGCATGACGGCTGCCAGATCGTCATCGCCGTCCAGCGTCAGCAGACTGCCGTCCATGTAGAACTGTGCGCCGGACGGCGTATAGACCGCGGTGATCTGATGCCACTTGCCGGAATCCGGCGCTGCGCTCATCGTGAAGATCGAGCGGTGTTTGCCGTCGTTTTCGGTCGCGGATGAGGTACCCGCAAAGCAGCTTGCACGGTATGCTGTCTTGTCGTTGAGGTCCACGGAAATGTCCGGTGAGGAATACGAAGGTGCGGCACCGGTTCCCAGCGGAATGCTGGAAAACTGGAACATGCGCATGTACTTCTCCGTTCCGGCATCCAGCTTGAACCGCATGGAGAACGTGAAGCCTTCGTTGCAGCCCTCGGAAAAGAGCTTCGGCAGCTGGAGCCAGCCCGTTCCGAAGCCGGAGCCGTTCAGCGCGAGAACGTCGGAGCCGAGGTCGCTGTCATGTACCACGGAGGCGCTGTCCCCGCGGATGACCGCAGCATCCGTATGTTTGCCCTTGCTTGCGACGTTCGCACCTGCATAGTTCGTGACCGCTGACACGACCTGCTGCGGGTGAACACCGGAAAGCAGGGACGGGCTTGCAAGCCCTGCCTCTATGCTGACGGCTGCCGCTGCCAGCACGGAGGCTGCTTTTCTGATGATCGCTTTATTCATTCCCTATTCCATCCTCTCTTTTTATGGACGCAGCTTTTTGGTTCCCCCTTGAAACCAAATGTATATGCACGGCAGACAGACGGCGCGCAGCGGTACAAAGCTGTCTGTGCAAATTTGCCGAAACATATATATACATCTTTATTTTATCTGATAATTCATACAGTGTCAAGCAATAATTGGGCAACCGTCGCAAATAATAAACAATTCGCCACAATCGCACAATACAACAGCATAAAAAAACAGCCGGAGATGTATGCTTCTCCGGCTGATCGGTTCAGTTTATGTAAATTGTGGCCGTAACAGTCCGATATTGCGGATCCAGCAGATCCTCCGGCCGCATTGCAATATCCGGCACGCCGTTTGCGTCAATGTAGATCTGACGGATGCGCGTATGGCGGCAGGGATCGTACAGCGGATCGGAGGCGTAGCTGCCGCAGGATTTGGAATCGTGTGCGGACGGCCTTGCGTGATAGACGATCAGCAGATTGCCGTTTTCGTCGGTGACGAAGGAATTGTGTCCGGGGCCGGATTCGCCCGGAACGTCTGCGGAGCTGAGGACGGGCGATTTCAGCTTTGTCCAGCTTTTGATGTCCATGAGATCTGCATTTGCGCTTGCTTCCATTCTGCCGACGCAGTATTCCGAGCCGGTGCCGGAGGCCGAGAAGAACACATAGACCTTTCCGCCGGTTTTCAGGACGGCCGCGCCCTCGTTGACGCGGTGATTGACCTTTTCCCAGTCATACTCCGGCTTTGTCAGCAGAATCGGTCTGGAGGTCAGCTTCCACGGTTCATCCGGACTGATCTCCGCCATGAACAGCGAGGAATCGCCCTTGATCTCCGCCCAGATGACATAATGCTTTCCGTTGTTCTCAAAATAGGTCATATCGAGCGAGAAGCTCGTGAAGGAATCGGAATCTCCCGCAGAAGCCTGCATCTGGCCGCATTCCTTCCAGCTTCCGGTATACGGATCGCCGTCGCATTGTAGCACATAAGGCCGGATCGCCCAGACGTCGGAGCTTGCGCCCGCGGCGAAGAAGATATACCATTTTCCGCCGATCTTATGCATCTCCGGCGCCCAGATATGCTTTGCCATGATGCCGCTCTCATGCGCCTTCCAGACCGTTTTCTCCTCTGCGGAGGCAAGCCCCGCGACGGTATTGCTCCGACGCAGGATGATCCGGTCATAGCCCTTGTCCGCACTGCCGTAGGCGGGATACGAGGCGGTGAAATAATAGTATCCGTCACCGCCGTTCGTCACAAAAGGGTCCGCACGTTCTTCAATAAACGGGTTGTTATAGTCCGCGGCGAGCACCTTGCCGGTCACGGTATAGGTCCCGCTTTTCGACGGGTCCATCTTCGTAAGATCGCCGGCATCCCACTGCACGGGAAGCTCCATGCTGCCGCCGTCGCTGTACTGCGCCGCAACTGTTTCCGGCAGCCTCACCTGACTGCCCTTGGCAGCCGAAACGATGACATTCTCCATTCCGCTGTTATAGACTGCGGAGGAGATGCCGCCGCCGAATGCACCGGTCAGTGCGGTATACTGATCCTGCGTGATGCGGATGACGTAGCCGTGGCGCGGCGTGAAGCCCTCAAAGCTGTAATCGCTGCGGCTGACCGTCGTGAAGTTTTCGAGGTCGGTCGTTTTCTGCATGACGTAGTAGCCGTCGCCGTAGGCATCGGACATCATCACCCATTCGTTCTTGCCGATGAGCCGGTAGATGTTCGGGCCTTCGACACCGAGGCTGCCCTCAGAAACCTGTTTGATCTCCTTGTAGGGGCCGCTGGCTTTCTCCGCCGTTGCAAGATAGATCCGTTTGTTGGTTTCATTTTTATAGTACATATAATATTTGCCGTTTTCGCAGATGATGTCCGAGTCGATCGCGTCATTGCCGTTCTGAGGCGCAAAGAGCAGCTTCGGCGCGGTATCGAGCTTTTTCAGATCCTTGCTGTATGCGTAGTACATGATCGTGCGGTCATCGGTGCCGGGGACGCGTGCCGCGAAGTAGATCATGTACGATTTTTCGTCAGGGTCGTAAATTGCCTGCGGCGCCCATGCGCGGTCGCAGCCCTGCATGTTCGGATACTTGTTGGCAATTTCGATCAGCGATTCGTCAAACCAGTGTACCAGGTCGGTCGATTTGGCGCTGATCAGATTGCGGTTGCTGCTCCAGCCGAGCGAGGATTTCATATCGGTGGCAAGCAGATGCCAGAGGCCGTCTTCGCCTTTGAAGATATACGGATCGCGGATGCAGCCCGTACCGACGGACGACTGCCAGACAGCCTTGCCGCCGTTCAGCGCGGTGAAGTGATAGCCGTCGCGGCTGATTGCGTAGGAGAGGCGCTCCTGCTCCGGCGCATTGCCGAGGAAGTATGCGAACAGATATGCGACCGGCTGCCCCTCGCTGTAAAAGACCGAGGATGTGGATGCGTAAAATTCGTTCCGTTTTGCCGCCAGATAATCGCGCATTGCCTCGGCATCGTCATGATTGACGATGGACTGCGGCGGATCCTGATCCAACGGCAGAACTGCTGCGGTGGAATAATCCCCGCAGTGCGCAATGCCCGCCATGATCCTGTCAAAGCCGCTCAGGATGCCGCGCTTCTGGAGCGTCAGATCCTTTGCGGTCAGGACGCCGTCAAAGTCGAGGTCGCCTTTGAGATAATGATACTTGTTATCCGCCGGACGGATATAGAACTTCTGTCCCTCGCCGCCCCAGTAATCCCACTGGTCGATGTTCGCGCCGTCGTCGTAGCTGATGTCGTAGACGTCCATGGCCGCATTGCCGCTGCATTTCGCGGTGATGTAATAGGCATCGTCGGTGCGGTTCAGTTTGAACATCTGCGATTCCGCGCCGGTATACGGCGCAAGCGAGAAGTTGCTGCCGTCCGTGCTGTCGCCGCTTTCCACGGTGATCGCCTTTGTATGATCCGCGCCGGAGAGAAACGCGACATATCCGCCGCCCGCATCCGCGATGAACCAGCTCTGCGCGCTGTCGCTGCGGGACGCCCACTGCTCGATGTTGCCGTTATCGGCAGCGGTGATGAACTTGCCGCTCAGCCGCACCATAATGGTATAGTCCGTGCCGAATGCGATCTTTTTTGCAGCATCTGCGTACCGTGCGCAGACCGCCGGTGAAGCGGCATTGGCTGCGGCGTCCGGCAGCAGCATCGCAGTGCTGCCAGCGAGCAGCAGGGCGGTGATCAGTTTTCTTTTTTTCATATAACAGCCCCCTTTTCCCAAGCCTGCAAGAGCAGGTACAGTTAATTTGATTATAGCATATCGGCAGAACAAATGCAATGTTTTTTCTTGTGTTTCTCTTGTATTTTTTTATCAGGGGAGCATTGCAGTTTTTCAGCAGATGTGGTATGATAAATAAAAAAATGCCGGTGACCTGTAACGCGCGGGGGCAAAATCCTGTCTTTTAGTCAGGAACGGTAAAAAAGGAGGGCTGGTCAATGAAGGACGAAGCGATATTGGAACTGTTTCAGAATCGGGATGAACGCGCAATTCAATATGCGGATCAAAAATACGGAAGAGGCTGTATGAAGATTGCACGCGATATCCTGAGCAGCCCGCAGGATGCTGAAGAAGCGGTCAATGATATGTGGATGCGTGTCTGGGATGCGATTCCGCCTGCAAGGCCTGAGAACCTGTTTGCCTTCCTCTCTGCGACAGTCAGAAACTGTGCGCTGAACCGCGTCATTGCAAAACAGACGCTGAAGCGCGGCGGGGGACAGCAGGACGCGGCACTCGATGAGCTGGCGTACTGTGTGCCTGCGGGGGGCTCCGTGGAGGAAACCGTCGATGCCATGCTGCTGCGCGCGTCGATCGAGCGTTTTCTCGACGGACTTTCGTCTGACGCCAGAACGATTTTTGTGGAGCGCTACACAAATCTCAAGCCGGTTTCAGAAATCGCGGAGGAGTTCCGAATCACCGAAAGCAAGGTGAAGGTCACGCTGCTGCGTGTCCGCAAAAAACTCAGGACATTTTTGAAAGAGGAGGGCTGGCTATGACGGAAAAGGATTTGCTTCATGCACTTCAGCATGTGGATCGGAAGTACACAGAAGAAGCCGGAAAGCGTGCAGCAGCGGCAGCTGAAAAGAAGCCGCGCGGCATCGTGATGCGCACGGCAGCGGTTGCTGTGAGCGCGGCGGCCTGTTTCGGGCTGATCCTGTTCGGGTTAGCAATCAGACAGGATCCGGAAATCTCAGTCGCGGAAAGTGATACGTCCGACGAGCTGAGCTTCGCGGCACAGACAGAAATGCCCGCTGCGGAGGCCGTGACGACTGTTTATACTGTTGCCGGTACGACAGCGCCGGGATCTGTGAAAGGAACGGCAGCTGCTGTGACAGCGGGATCCGGCACGGGAAAGGCAGGAACATCCGGTACAAAGAAGACGGAAACATCTGCGGCAAAGACGACAGAAACCACAGCCGGAAAGACAGAAGAAACCGAAACAAAACAGACGGCTGCTGCCGGACCGGAGCAGCCTGCTGCAACGCAGAAATCAACTGCGGCGGAACCGAAGGTGCAGTATACCGAACCGTCCGGGCTGATCTACAACCTTGTGCCGAACGGCAAAACAGACTATATCCCGGCTGCGGTGAACGGCCTTGCAAACAATGTTTACCGCGCAAAGCCGGGGGAAAAGCTCAGAATCGGCATGACTGTGAAGAATGCTCCCAAAATCAGCGAAGCGCACTTTTCCTTCCAGGCAGATCACATGATAATCACACAGATGGCGGCAGGCGATGCATACGCGTCGGCTGCGGATCTGGATGCGTATGCGGAGGATGAAATTTTCAGCTTTCTGTGTGTTTCCGGCGGGAATCCGGCAGACGGCAGCACGGTGTGCAGCTTTACGGTTGATGTGCCGGAAACGCCGGGCAGATATACCGTTACCCTGACTCCGGGCGACGAATGGAATATTCCGATGATTGCGGTGTACAGTACGGAGGCTGACGAACGGTATAAAGATTTCAAGAAGATGCATGATTTCACGTTCTACGGTCTGGATATTCTGGTCGGCGATACCGCAGTGCCTGCGCCGGCACAGCCGGTTTTGTCAGAGCCTATCTACCGGCTGCTTCATGAGGTGGGAATTCTTCCCAGTCCGGACGCATTGCCGACTTATGTGTGCTATGATACGCTGGAAGAAGCAGGCAGCAAAATGATATTTGCGGCGGATTCCGTGACGGCACATGCCGGTGACAAGAAGGTTCCGGTGCGCGTGTTTATCAGGAACAATACCGGTTTCATTGACTGCGGATTCCGGCTCATATGCAGCCCGAAGCTGGGCGTTGTGCTGGATGACAGCAGCGTTCCCGAATTTACGATTGATCCGGCGTATGTCCATAAGCTGCATTATGTATCGGAGCTTGCAGATCCGTACAACGGCACCGGATTCAGCATTGCGGGCGGAACTTCGCCCAATTTTACAAAGGACGGAACGCTTGTGACATTCTACTTCGATATCCCGGAAGATGCCGCAGCCGGTGATGAGTTTGAACTCAGCATCGAACTGGTGAATCTGGATGTGCAGCTGAACAGTAATGTAAGCACGCCGGTCACGGACGCATGCACCGTGAGAGGAAAAATCAGCATTGCGGAATGACGGAAACCTGATGACGGGTAAACGGGACAGGCGATCCCGGCAGGCAGGCCGGACACGGAATGTGCCGGTCTGTCAGCGAACACGCTGAATCTATGATACCCTGCAATTTCTTTTCGCTTTCAGATGATATGGATGCAGAACGCCCCGCAGATATTGCGGGGCGATTCTGCTTGCGGCAGATAAAAAAGAAAAGCCCATGCTTTTCTGCATGGGCTTTCCGATGCGCCGGAAGGGATTCGAACCCCCGACCTACTGGTTCGTAGCCAGTTACTCTATCCAGCTGAGCTACCGGCGCATTTGACGTATTCCGTCAACTCTGATATTATAGCACATTCGGCTGGAAATGTCAAGCCCTTTTTTTCGGAAAATTTGTCTGCAACCCGAATTTGACGCAGATGCGGAGTTTAGACACATTTTAAGAGAAATCATGTGAAAAATCACAACGCACGACCGTACAACTGTTCGCAATTATTGGCGCGTTTTTCGCAATCTCTGATTTGCAGGCGGCGGAATTTTTGTCTATACTGTAAATAGAGATAGAATGGCATCCTAAAAAATAAGATAGAATGACAATAATTCACTTTACCGGGGGAATAGGAAACAAAAGCAAACCGTTTTCTGCAAAACAAAACTTAGGGAGGATTTGAACATGAAGAAACTTTGCGCACTCCTGGCATCTGCCGTACTGGCGGCGGCTGCCATCCCGCGGTTCGGCCCGGAGCAGGCCGTTTCTGCTGCGGGTACCGTCAAGATCATGCCGGTCGGTGACTCGATTACCTTCGGCATGGGCGAGAACGGCGGATACAGAAAGTATCTGTATGACACGCTGAAAAAGGACGGCTACGACATTGACATGGTCGGGCCGGAGGGCTCCAACAGCGCAAGCGCCAACGGCATCACGTATGATGACAATCATGCGGGTTACAGCGGCTATCAGATCAAGGAAGAACCGAGCTGGGCACAGCAGCAGGGTACCTCAGGCAGCCTGTACAACACGCTGAAACAAAAGAATGCCGTCAAGCAGTATCAGCCGGACATCATCCTGCTGATCATCGGAACGAATGACATGACCGCAAACCGCTCCATGGATGCATGCGCCAGCGATCTGCGCGCGGTCGTGGACTACATGCTCGGCGATCTGCCGTCCGGCGGCGTGATTTTCATGGGCTCCATTCCGGAGTTCACCGCATACGGCGGCAACGCACAGAGAGTTGCAAACTACAACAACACCGTGAAATCCGTTGCGGAAGAATATGGTAAGGCGGGCAAGAATGTCAAGTTTGCCGACGTTCACGGCTGCCTGAACGGCACGGCCGATCTCGGCAACGACCAGCTCCACCCGAACGGCGGCGGCTATAAGAAAATGGGTAATTTCTGGGCGGAAACCGTCGAGGATTATCTGAAAAACGGCAGCACCACCGTCACGCCCGGCACGACCGAGCCCGTTACGACCACCCCGCCGCAGACCACGACCGATCCGGACGGCTACATCGCACATTACACCTTTGAAAACGGCGATGAGGACTTCACCGGCCGCGGCGGCGCTTCCGTCAAGACGGCTACCGAGGCCTATGCAGGCAGCAAGTCCCTGCTCTGCTCCGGCAGAACGGACGGCTGGAACGGCGCGGCACATGCGCTCCCGAGCGGATGCTCCGCTGGCGGAACATACAGCTTCAGCGCAGCCGTCAAGTATACAAGCGGTTCTGCATCGGATACCTTCCACTTTACGCTGCAATACAGCAGCGGCAGCACCAGCTACAAGAAGATCGCAACCGAAACCGTGACGAAGGGCGACTGGGTACAGCTTGCCAACGCGAATTTCGAGATCCCGGCAGGTGCGACCGACTGCACGATCTATATTGAAACAGACAGCAGCACCAATGATTTCTATGTTGATGAAATCATCATTGCCAAGGCAGGCACGACGATTTCCGGCCCGAAGCCTGCAAAGTACGCAGTCGCGGACGTCAACGGCGACGGCTTCACCAATGCAGTTGACCTCTCTCTTGCCAAGGCAGGCATGATCAAGGGCAGCTTCTCCGCATCCGGCGCCAAGAAGGGCGCAGACGTCACCCAGGACGGCGACGTCACCAAGGACGACATCACCTGGTTCGTCAAGTATCTGACCAAGCAGGAAACCACCATTCCGGAGCCGCCTCCGAAGCCGGTCGGCCAGATGCGCT
The DNA here is from genome assembly GCA_017561965.1 of Oscillospiraceae bacterium. GTDB lineage: Bacteria > Bacillota > Clostridia > Oscillospirales > Ruminococcaceae > Firm-04. Next base: position 1,936 of record JAFZBC010000005.1, on the reverse strand, counting down.
CCATTGAGGAGTATACGCCGGTCGCAAAAGAAATGCTCGTCGAGCGCGAAAAGAACGGCTCTACCAGCCGCAGAAACGGCGTGACCTACTCCGAGGTCAAGAAGTATCAGTACCGTTCCAAGAAGGCCAACAAGAACAAGAATGTCAATGTTATGCTTCCGCCCGGCTACGATGAGAGCAAGCAGTATCCGGTGCTCTACGTACTCCACGGCTTCTTCGAGAACGAAGACCGCATGATCCTCACCGGCAACAACCCGCCGATTCCGACGCGCGAGATCATCTGCAATGCATGGGCAGACGGCGAAGCGGAAGACATGATCGTTGTTGTACCGTTCGTGTTCACGAGCGCTACGATGAACGATGCAACAGACTTCTCGGATCCAGGCTCCAATGAGGGCTACGATAACTTCGTCGATGACATCGTTGACAGCCTGATGCCGTGGGTTGAGGAGAATTTCAGTGTTGCAACCGGCAGAGAGAACACCGCTGTTACGGGCTTCTCCATGGGCGGCAGAGAGTCCCTCCAGATCGGCATGAAGTACGGCGACAAGTTCGGCTACGTCGGCGCGATCTGCCCGGCACCGGGCGCATCCGGCGCATGGAAGTGGAACAGCCCCGATGAAACACCTGCACTCGTGATGATCACCGGCGGTACGAACGACAATGTTGTCGGTCTGAACACACCGCAGGGCTATCACAACAACTTCGACAAGAACAACGTTCCGCATCTGTGGCATGTTGTCAACGGCGGCAACCACGGCGACGATTCCATCTGCGCACACATCTACAACTTTGTCCGTATGGTCTTTAAGGCATAAGGTACAGTGTATTCTGTATCACTGTGAAACGAGAAAGAGGCGGAGAACCCGAACGGTTCTCCGCCTCTGCTTGCTGATCAGGGGATTGCTGTGCGATAATCCGGAATGAGTGGCTCTCGCCGGGGATGTATTATCTGAATCTGTTGCAAATGTATTTTCCAGGGAGTGGTTATTTTGTGGTGTTAATGAGCGTTTCCAGCGCGCCAAATCAAAAGTTTTGGTCGAGCTTTTTCAAAAGCTCGCGGATCGAGGGCAGAGCCCTCGTCGCACTCCGCAGAGTGCGAAACTCCCCCGCGTTCGAGAGCTCGGCGGGCTTGGAAACCTGCGATAGAGGTCCCCATTCTTCAACAGCATCCGCGAAGCGGATACATCTTTTTATTAATCCCCCGATTACCTACTCCTTATTTTTCCAAATCACTTGACATTATAAACCAAATGTGGTATACTATTTTTTGGTGTACGGCGCCGTACACCCGACAGTTCGTTTGCGCCATCCTGTCGATAAACAAAACCAGGGCAGGTAGAGAGGTAAAGTGTGCTCCTGTCCGCTTGCGGGCAGGAGCATCTTTGTTTTTGAGGTGATCACTTGTATATTCTGAAAACATCCGCAGCCTTTGACAGCGCGCATTTTCTGGCGGGCTACAACGGCAAGTGCGCGAATCTCCACGGACATCACTGGGTCATTGAGGTTGAAGCCGGACAGGACGCCTTGCAGGAATCCGGCGAAAAGCGCGGCATGGTCATTGACTTTTCCGATCTGAAAAAAGCCGTGCGTGCCCTTGCGGATGCTTATGATCACGCGCTGATCTATGAGCGCGGCTCACTGAAACCGGCGACATGCGCGGCTCTGGCGGATGAGCATTTCCGGATGATCGAAGTGCCTTACCGCCCGACTGCGGAGAACTTTGCAAAGGCGTTTTATGATACGCTGCGGGAGCAGGGGCTGCCGGTATTGCGCGTAACGGTCTATGAAACGCCGGACAACAGCGCACGCTACGAGGTGTGATATGGAAGATACATTCAGACTGGCCGAGCATTTCATCAGCATCAACGGCGAGGGACGCTGTGCAGGCGAGCTCGCGCTGTTCCTGCGGTTTGCGGGCTGCAATCTCCGCTGT
>JAFZBC010000058.1:0-9767 GCA_017561965.1 Oscillospiraceae bacterium | reverse complement strand
TCCCGTGATGTCATCAGATACCAGTACCGTTTCAGCAGCATATTGCGCTGTTCTTCGGGCAGGTCATCCAGAAAACGGCCGATCGCGTGATTCAGTACCTGCTGTTCGGTCTGCCGCTGAATGTCATCCGGTGCGGCAATGACCGGTTCCAGCTCAGAAAGTGCTGCTGCATAGCGGTCGGCGCCGCGCTTCTTGCGGTTCCGCTGATCCAGGCGGTCGAGTGCCGCACGGCGTGTCAGCGTCAGCACGAATGCCTGAAAATGTGTCGGGCTGGTCGGCGGGATCGCGTTCCAGAGGCGGAAGTAGGCATCGTTGACGACCTCCTCCGCATCGGAACGGCTGCCGAGTATCTGTTCTGCGATGCGCATACAGAGCGCACCGTACTTCTCTGCGGTTTCCGCAACGGCACGCTCGTCCCGCGCGAAAAACAGTGCTATGATTTTGGGATCATCCATTGCAGTTACCGTCCTTCGGAGATATCTCTGTCAATATAGTCGGCAAAAACAGGATCAGTGTTACATGATCCGATAAAAACAGAGTGAGGAATGAACTGTGAATAACAAAAACAGCCTGAGAACACAGGGTTCCCAGGCCGCTTTCATGTCAGAATTACTTGTTGTATGCCGCGAATGCGTTTTCCACGGTTTCCTTCTCGCAGGGCTTGGTGAATGCAGAGATCACCGGAACCAGCACGATCGAGAGGATCATGAGCAGTGCGCCTGCATTGATCGGGGAGGCGAGGTTCAGCGGCAGGCTTGCAGCCCATTTCACAATACCGCCGAAGCTGTCCTTGAAGAACGTAAAGATGCACATATGGGCGAGCGTTGAGATGACGCCGAGTGCAAAGCTGACCCATACAGCCGCCTTGGTTGTCTTTTTGCTGAACAGACCCCACAGGAACGGGCCGAGGAACGAGCCGGAAAGCGCGCCCCAGGAGTAGCTCATCAGCGTGGTGATCGCCGCGTTCTTGTTCATCGCAATGATGACGGACAGCAGCAGGAAGAAGATGATCAGCACGCGCATGGTGACAAATTCCTTCTTTTCGTCCATCTTGCCCTTGGACGCCGGACGGATCAGGTCATGCGTCAGCGTGGTCGAGGAGGTCAGCACCAGTGCGGACAGCGTCGAGAGCGATGCGCTCAGCACCAGCACGACGACCAGACCGATCAGCAGCGGCGGAAGTGCCGTCTGGAGCATGTTCGGAACCATTGCATCAAATTCCAGCTTGCCGTTGGAGAGCTTCTGGATCATGTTCGTGCCAAGACCCTCACCGGCCTCCGTCGTATTGAACAGACGGGTGAAGCCGCCGAGCAGGTAGCAGCCGCCGGACACGATCAGGCAGAAGAAGGTCGAGATGATCAGGCCGCGCTTGATGTCCTTTTCGTCGCGGATCGCGTAGAATTTGTGCGTCATCTGCGGCAGGCCCCATGTGCCGAGCGAGGTCAGCACGACGACGCCGAACAGGTTGATCGGATCCGGGCCGAAGGTCGCAGCCAGCTTGCCGTCCGGGACAGCGGTGATTGTTTTCAGCATGTCCACGGATGCGGAGAAGCCGCCGTTGTAATTGAGGATGCAGATCACAACCGCCGAGATGCCGACGAGCATGATCATACCCTGAATGAAGTCGTTGACAGCCGTTGCGGAGTATCCGCCGAGCACAACGTAGATCGCGCTCAGGACAGCCATTGCAATCATAACGTACTGATATGCGTTCGGGGAGGTCAGGCTGAACGCCATCGCAAACAGTCTGGACAGTCCGTTATAGACCGAAGCGGTGTAGGGGATCATGAACAGGAACACGATGACCGCAGCCGCCGTTTTCAGCGGATTGCTGCCATAGCGCTTCATGAAGAAGTCCGGCATGGTCTTGGCGTCAAGATGCTTGGTCATCAGACGGGTGCGCCGTCCGAGCACCGCCCATGCGAGCGTTGCGCCGATCAGCGCGTTGCCCACGCCGATCCACGCGGCAGAAACGCCGTAGCCCCAGCCGAACTGTCCGGCGTAGCCGATGAACACAACGGCGGAGAAGTAAGCCGTTCCGAATGCGAACGCGGTCATCCAGGGGCCGATCTTGTTGCCGCCGAACACGAAGTCGTTGACGCTCTTGGTCTTTTTGGATGTGATCACGCCGATGGAAACCATGACCGCGGCGTAAACCACGACCACGATCAGCGTGATGATCTGTGATGCTGACATAGGTAATGCCTCCCGAATTATATATAGTATAGTTGGGGTCGGCTGCGCACTTTTACGCTTTACAGCTTTTAGACTGTACAGCTTTAACGCAGCAAAGTAATTATAGCATATTTCGCCGGGAATGTCAAGCACCCGCAAAGATTCGGAAAGAAATACAAAATCTGTGCAAAAATCTTTTCTTTCTGCGCAAAATTGACAATGTGTGAAAACATATAGTATTATTATCGGGGTATTCTACGTGCAATTATTGCGAATGCCGGACGGAATGCACGCGGCATACCGCAAAACTTATGTGTTCTGGTTTTGGCAGCTTTGCACAAAAATTTATGACTGGTTTATACAGTTCTTCCAAAGTTTCAAAAAACCCTTTACAAGAATTCAATCTTGTATTATAATGTAGTCAGTGAGAAATTGCGCTATGCTTCGCGGAATTTCTCAAAAAGAATTTACAGAACGTATAACAGATATAAAAAACACCGAAACCGGTCAGAAACGTCTTTCCCTGCTGCACGGGAGGGGTAAGACGGAGAGGGACGGTTTCAGTGCGGTTTTGCTGTTTATGCGATCTGTAAACCGAGCTGTCATCGGACGCAGTACCGCATCCGGTGATGCACCAAATAAAAACGGGAGGGTTTTTTTAATGCACAAGAGTACAAAACGGGTCGTTGCGGCACTGCTTGCTGTTGCAACGATCGCACCGGCAGCCATGAACATGGCTCCGATGATTGCCTCCGCAGGCGAAGTGCTTGGTGAGTCCACCTTCGACTACAAGGCGCTGCCGTGGCATACCTGTGAGTCCAGCCCTGCGAAGCAGAACTTCGACGTGAAGAGCGGCGCGTTCCACGTTGAGATCCTGGTTCCGGAAGGCGGCGAGAAGGCCAAGTGGGACCTTCAGGTCAGATGCAGAAACCTGAACTTCAAGGCAAACCACGTTTATGAGGTCAGCTTTGATGCAAAGGCAAAGAGAGAAGGCATGGAGCTCTGCTCCAAGATCGGTCAGCCGAATGACCCGTACGAGGAGTATTTCGAGCTCGGCGGCGACAACGGCGACGATATGCACATGGGTCCGGATATGGGCGGTTCCTGGGGCAAGGCTGTCAAGCTGAGCACCTCTTACAAGACCTACTCCGGTACCTTCACTCCGACCAAGGACCTTGAGGCAATGGAGTGGACCTTCCACTATGCAAAGGACAGCAAGGGCTACGGCGGCAACGCAGAGAAGGGCGACGAGATCTGGTTCGATAACATGCACATCAAGTGCACGACCTGCAGCGACTGCGACGCAGATCCGACTGAGTCCTACGGCCAGACCAACCGTGACTTCAGCGGCCTGAAGAACAACTTCATCTCCGTCAACCAGATCGGTTACTATCCGGAGCTTGCAAAGATCGCAACGCTGGGCGACAACGACGGTGATATTCTCCACGGCGCAACGAAGATCAGCCTGACTGAGGATACCTACACCTACGAGCTCGTTGACAAGTCCGGCACCGTTGTTCACACCGGCACCACCGGCAAGAAGTTCTATGATCAGGACTCCCACGACAACGTCTGCAAGATCGACTTCTCCGACTTCAAGACCCCGGGTACCTACTACCTGCGCATTAAGGGCAAGGACTGGAGATCCTTCGAGTTCCGCATCGGCGATGATATCTATTCCGAAAGCAATGACATGCTGACGAATGCGATCAACTACTTCTATCAGAACCGTTCCGGTCTTGATATTAAGGAAACCTACATCACCTCCGGTGACAAGTCCAAGCTCGCACACGAGGGCGGCCATAAGACGGACAGCGCAACTGTTCAGACCGAGTGGCACAACGAGTACCTGAGCGAAGACGAGGCAACCGGTACCTACGGTTCCTCCAAGATCACCGCAAACGGCGGCTGGTACGATGCAGGTGACCACGGTAAGTACGTTGTTAACGGCGGTATCTCCGTCTGGACGCTCCAGAACATGTATGAGAGAGCACTGCTGACCCTGAAGGACGGCGTGGGCAAGAAGAAGTTTGCTGACGGTTCCGGCACGGTTGTCATTCCGGAAACCGGCAACGATATCCCGGACGTCCTCGACGAGTGCAAGTACGAGCTCGACTTCATGGAGCAGATGGTTGTTTCCTCCAGCGAGCCGACATGGGGCAAGTATGCAGGCCTCGTTTACCACAAGCTGCATGACCACAAGTGGACCGGCCTTGCAACCAGACCGTGGGACTACGAGAAGGAATGGAAGACCGTCCGTATCGTGAAGCCGCCTACATTCGCTGCAACCCTGAACTATGCTGCTTGCGCGGCACAGGCTGCACGTCTGATTGAGCCGTATGACTCTGCACAGGCACAGAAGTACCTCGAAGCTGCAAAGACTGCATATCAGGCAGTGAAGAAGCACTGGTACAAGGCAACCTCCGGTGAAGAGGACGAACCAAAGTCCCTGTACGCTCCGATGTATCAGGCAAAGGGCGGCGGACCTTACGGCGATAACGAGGTTCTCGACGACGAGTACTGGGCAGCTTGTGAAATCTTCACATCTGCAAAGATCCTTGGCGATTCTGAGGCTGAAACCTACCTGAAGGAAGTTTCCGGTTACACCAACGCATTCAAGGTCACCACGAGAATCACCGGCGGTGAGAACGCTTCCGGCGAAGGCTCCTTCACCACGTTCAACTGGGGCAACACTGCTTCCGCAGGCTCCATGACGCTGGCTCTCCACAAGGATCTGCTCTCTGCTGATCAGGTCAAGACCCTTGAGGACTCTATTAAGAAGGCCGCAGACGAGTACATCGCGGAAGAGAACGATCAGGGCTACAGCATTCCGTACAAGTATGACGGCCCCGGCTACAACGATCCGAACAACCTGGATCCGAGCATCATCATCAAGGGTTATGAGTGGGGCTCCAACTCCATGGTTATCAACAACCTGATCGTTATGGCATATGCATATGACCTGACTGCTGATGTGAAGTACCTGAACGGCGTCGCAACCGGTATGGACTACCTGCTCGGCTGCAACCCGCTGGCATTCTCCTACATCACCGGTTACGGTGACTACCACGAAGTGAACCCGCACCACAGATATTGGTCTCATGAGCTTGACAAGACCCTGCCGCTGGCTCCGGACGGCGTCCTCTCGGGCGGCCCGAACGCAGGCCTCCAGGATCCGTATGTCCGTGCTCTGGGCTTCGAGCCTGGTGACGATGATAACCCGTCTCAGAGATGCTTCGTTGACTCCATCGAGGCATGGTCTACCAACGAGGTTACCATTAACTGGAACGCTCCGCTCGCATGGATCGTTGAGTTTATGCAGGATAAGGATAACATTGGCGGTACTCCGATTCCGACCACTACTCCGGCTCCGACCACCACGACTGCTCCGACCACCACGACGACTGCCGGTGGGAGCGATCCGAAACCCGGCGTTTGGGGCGACACCAACTGCTCGGGCGGCGTGGATGTTTCCGATGCTGTTCTGCTTGCTAAGTATCTTAATGCGGATGCTTCGGGCAACGTTACGGAACAGGGCAGAGTGAACGCCAACGTCATTAAGGGCGAGCTCGACGGTGAAGACCTCTCCGCGATCCTCATGCTGATCGCAAAGATCATCACCCAGAACGATTGCCCGCTCGATAAGATTCCGAACATCGGCGGCTAATCCGCTCACGGAACGCTTACAAGCAATCAAAAGAAAGCCGATCTCCGAAAGGGGATCGGCTTTCAGTTTGCAGAAAAAGTGCCTCCGGCGGATTCATAATGGGGTCTGGGGATACATCCCCAGCGGGAGTTTGAGGGCGGAGCCCTCATTACAGATCATCGCGCAGCGATACTTTTATGATGCGGTCGTTTCTGCGGATGCAGGCGCCGTTTCCGCCGGAGCGGTCGTTTCTGCGCTGCCCGGATCCGGTGCAGTGGCGGCAAACCCGCTGAACCGGATCGTAAACGGCTGTGCAGGCATATCAATCGCGGCGGGCGTGCCGTCAGCGGCAAACGTCACGGTATAGCTCCCGGCTTCGGTTTCTCCGGCGTAGCTCCATGTGCCGTCGCTCTGTTCATTGCAGGGGAGCGGGGCGGTTTCATCGGCGAGATCCAGCACATCTGTGGCGAGCACCAGCACATTTTTTGCGGGCAGCGCAGACCGCGGCACCGAGAATTCCAGCCCCTTGTAGCTGGCTTTGGCGGCATTCCCGTCAAATTGCAGCACGACGCCTTCCAGCGCCGGCGGTGCAGAGAATGCCGCCTCCCACTGCGCTTTGTCATATCGCGTGAGAGTCAGCGCAGCAGTCTGACCGGAGCCGTATTCCAGTTCCGCCTCCGCCGTGTAGGCACCGTCCAGCTTCGGCGTGAACGGCTCAGCCGGATGTCCGGCGGCGCATCCGCTCAGCAGAAAATAAGCAGGTGCGCAGAAAATCAGGGCGTTTCTCAGAAAATACAATGGTTTCATATCAGCAGCCTCCAAACAGATTTTGCTTTCAACAACCGTTGTATTTTCAGGGAAACGCCCTGTTCCTGTTTATTCGTATTCCCCGAACAGCAGCGGGAGCTGCCGGATCAGGTCGCTCGGCAGCATCGCGCGGCGGGAGAGCTCCGCGGCGGCGCAGTCGCCTGCAAGCCCGTGCAGATACACACCGATCTTCGCGGCATCCTCCGCAGGGATATGCTGTGCGGTCAGACCGGCGATCATGCCCGCGAGGACATCGCCGCTGCCGCCCTTGCTCATGCCGGAGTTGCCTGTCGTGTTGACGGACGCATGATCGGCCGTTGCGATGACGGTGCCGTCGCCCTTGAGGACAACAATCGTATTCGGGAAGCGCGCTGCCAGCTTCTTTGCCGCAGCGACGCGGTCCTTCTGGATATCCGCGACCGTGCAGCGCATCAGCCGCGCCATTTCGCCGGGATGCGGCGTCAGGACGACCGGCCCCTTGACCTTGCGTAATATATCTATGCCGGAGGCAATCGCATTTAGACCGTCTGCGTCCAGAATGACCGGACATTCCAGCTGTGTCAGCAGTCCGGTGACAGTCTGGCGGATATTGTCCGTCAGGCCGAGTCCGCAGCCGATCAGTACGGCGGTTGCGGTTTTCGCATTTTCAAGAATCGCCGGGATACTCTGCGGTGTCAGCTTTCCGGTATTATCGGTCGGCAGGGGCAGCATGATCGCTTCCGGCGAATTGCTGACCATCATCCGGCAGACGCCCTCCTCAGAGGCAAGGCAGCACAGCCCGACGCCGGTGCGGAGCGCCGCCTGCATCGCAAGGATGGCAGCACCCGGCATATTGCGGCAGCCTGCGACTGTCAGCAGCGTGCCGAACATGCCCTTGTGTGCATTCTTCGGTCTTGCGGGCAGCAGCGACCGGACCTCCGGCTCCGCGAGATGCGTGACCGGATAGGGGAACTGCGAGAAGGCCTCCTCCGGAATGCCGATCTCCACAAGATAAATCGCGCCGCAGTATTCCGAAAGCGGGGACATGAACAGACCGGCCTTGGCCGCACCGAAGGTGATCGTGACGTTGCAGCGGAAGATGCCCTCCGCGGCCGTGCCGTTCAGGCCGTTTCCGCCGCTGGGAATGTCCACGCCGATGCAGAGCTTTTCCTTGTCTGCGGCGACGATCGCAGAAAGCTCACGGACAAACGGCGGGAGCTCTCCGCGGAAACCGATGCCGAAGATGCCGTCCGCGATGATCTGTGCCTCCTGCACCGCAGTGCGGATCTCGTCCTGCGCGGTCAGGATGCGGATATTTTTGAGCAGCCGGAATTTGGTGTACGCGGTGCGCGTTTTCGGGATTCCGGCGACCATGCAGACCGTTACGGTAAACTGCTTTGCGAGCTTTGCCGCCGCGACGAAGCAGTCGCCGGCGTTGTTGCCGTTTCCGCAGAGGAACAGAATGCTGTTCCGGCTCTGTTCCAGCGCAATGCGGGCGATGTGCAGGGCAAGGCCGTTTCCGGCATTGTCCATCATGATATCATAGGTGACGCCGGACTGATTTGCAAGATCCTCCAGCTTCATCATTTCAAGAGGTGTTACAAGCCGCATAACAATGTATCCTCCGAATAATAAGGGCGGGTTTATTCTGAATCGCTGTTTTGTGACGCAACCCAGCGGAAGCCGAGATTGCGCGGCAGATGCTTGTCGAGATAGAGCAGAATGTCGTCGTTCGGCGTCCAGACCAGGCGTGTCTGACCGTACTGTTCGTGGTCAAAATCCGCGCAGAAGGCGGTGTTGTCCTGTGCCGTGCAGGCGAGCACGATGGTCTGACCTGCTCCGGGCTGTTCTGCGTCCTGCATATTCTTGAATGCAGTGAACTTTGTGATGGAAACCGTCAGCATGGGCTTGCGCTTGCTCTGAGAGAGGATCTTCGTGACGGTCAGCTCGTCGCCGGAGATGATATATTCATATTCGATCCGGCTGTTGAATACGAGATACCAGGTGAGGAAGCCGAGCGCCGCCGACAGCAGAAGCAGTAGCGGGCGTCCGCTCCAGAGTGCGAACACAACGGATGCGGCGGTCAGAACGATGCCGCAGATGAGATAGCCCGTGCTCTGCGCACGGTTGTCGAGTTTCGGAACAATCAGTTCCCGGTAATCGGATCCGAGCATAATGGAAAACTCCCTTTTCGACTGGATTCTGAGGCGCGGCAGGTGCGCGGCAGTCAGGATGCGTCCGCAGTGATCTGTGCTGCCTCCGCAGCCTTTTGTTCCGCAGCGCGCTCGCGTGCATGAAGTGCTTTTTTGCGTGTATACATGATCTGGTCAGCGCGGTCAAACAGTGTGACAGAGGTTTCTGTGCCGTCAAACTGCGCGCTGCCGTAACTGAATGTGACGGGGTACGGGATGAACGGGAAATCTGTTCCGGAAAATGCCTCCAGCGCCTTACGCATGGATTTTTCCGCCAGTGCCTGATCACAGTGGAAGATGACGGCGAATTCTTCGCCGCCGTAACGGAACACTTCGCCGTAGATGCCGCAGTGTTCCTCAAGGATCCCTGCCAGTGCGATCAGAATGGTGTCGCCGTTCGCGTGGCCGTAGGTGTCGTTGACCTTCTTGAAGCTGTCGATGTCCGCGATGGACACGGTCAGCGGCTTTCCGATCTGTCCGGATTCCGCAATGGATTCGTCCAGCATCGGGTAGAAGGTCGCGTGGTTGAGCAGTCCGGTCATGGCATCGCGGTTGAGCCTTGCACGGATCTCCGTGATGTCGTCAAAGGTCAGCAGTCTGCCGTGCTGGCCCTCACTGTTCGTCCATTCGGTGATTTTGCGCTGATAGGTTTTGCCGCCTGCCTGAATGGTCGCATATTCATCCTCGCATAGCTGTGCAAGATCCATGAACTGCGCACGCAGCAGCTTTGTGCCGATGGCGGGAATGATCTGTGCGGCCTTGCGGTTCGCGTAGACCATGCGGAAGTCGCTGTCCAGAAAGATCAGGCCGGTTGACATATTCTGGAGCATTTCTTCCTTGTTGAGCAGACCGTACCGGAGCACGGAGAAGGTGATCAGCATGGCCGCAATCATGACGCCGATTGAGGTGACGTCATAGGTCTGCGTCCATCCGGAGAGATAGACCAGCAGAGAGAAGAACGGGATCAG
>JAFZBC010000057.1:0-1535 GCA_017561965.1 Oscillospiraceae bacterium | reverse complement strand
GTAAAAATGAATGTTGCGCTGTTCAAAATACGGCGTACAGGTTTCCCACACGGTGACCTCCGGGTGCATGGCTTCGATCTCGCACCATGCCGCAAACCCGATGCCCCTGCTGTGCTCGGCCGGCGTTACGAACAGCAGCTCCAGCTCACCGGAATCGTACGCCGTACGGATGACGGCACCCCCGACCGCTTTGCCGTCCTGCATGATCCGGAAAGCCTGTCCTTCGCGGATGGAACGCAGGATCGTATCGCGGGAAATGATCTCGCCGTCCTCCTCAAAATGGTCGTCGCGCTGACCGAATTCCTCCAGTGCGCCGTACCGGAACGCCTCCTGATTGTCTTTGATAAACTGCTCCTGATCCGCCGGCGTCAGCGGGAGCAGCGTGATATCTGCCATGCTTCTTCCTCCGTCTAATCCGTTACATCAGTGAATCCCTTGCCGTTTCAAACGCTGCAATCACGCGGTCGCACCACCGATCAAAGTCCGGATCCGCCTGCTGTAATTCCGGATGCGCAAGGATATGCCGCACGGTCTGCCGGATCCCCTGATCCGCACGCACAGTCGCGCAGAAGCCCGGAACGGCGCGCCGGAGCTTGCTGTTGTCGAAGATCACGGAATTGGCCTTGTCCCCGGTCAGGCTGCCGGTCAGGTCGTAATCGCTGACAGCCGCCAGAAAATCAGACGGAATATGCACCGCGTTCAGCTTCACTCCGAGCGCATCCGCAATGATCTGATAGATCTGATTCCAGGTCAGGCTCTCGTCCGAGGTGATATGAAACGCCTGCCCGATCGCGTGGAGATTCCCGGCAAGACCGCAGTAGCCCTTTGCAAAATCGCTGTTGTGCGTGATGGTCCAAAGAGAGTTGCCGTCACCGTGAATAATGACCGGTTTTCCCTCCTGCATCCGTTTCAGCACCTGCCAGCTGCCGCCCTTTCCGTGGACACCCAGCGGGACGGAACGCTCGTCATAGGTGTGGCTCGGCCGGACGATCGTAACAGGAAAGCCGTTTTCACGGTACTGCTGCATCAGATATTCCTCGCAGGCGATCTTGTCGCGGGAATACTGCCAGTACGGATTGGCGAGCGGCGTGCTCTCCGTGATGACCGGGTCAGACAGCGGCTTCTGATAGGCAGACGCCGAGCTGATATAAATATACTGCTTTGTGATGCCGCGGAACAGCCGGACATCGCGCGCAACCTGTGCGGGGACAAAGCCGATAAATTCCCCGACAACGTCAAAGGTTCTGCCGGAGAGGACCCGGCTGACTTCCATCTCGTCATTGATGTCGCATTGCAGCACCGTGACATTGTCCGGGAGCTCCGCGCTCCTGCTGCCGCGGTTGAGCAGGAACACCGCATGTCCCTGCTGTGCAAACAGCTTCGTGACGGCCAGACTGATTGTGCCTGTTCCGCCGATCAGCAAAATCTTCATAGGCGCCTCCTTTCAGCGTCGCAGCATTCCTGTCCACATTATACCATATGCAGCAAGAAAATACAACCTGTATTTTGAAAATCAATGCGGCAGTGCCGCCCTC
>JAFZBC010000056.1:0-2971 GCA_017561965.1 Oscillospiraceae bacterium | reverse complement strand
CCGATCTGCCGGATGATGAGATCATGCAGCCGGAACCGAATGACACAGCCTTTCCGGAGGACGACTTGCCGGAGGAGCCGCTGATCGACCGGCGTTCAGCCATTGCACAGGCGAGAGCGATCCGCCGTGAGGCAGCCGCGCTGGAACAGGCGGAAAAGGAAAAGGCCGCAGAAACGGCAAACAGCATTCTGGAGCTTGCAGGCCCCGAGCCGAAGCGCTCGATCCGCAGACAGATGGCGCCGATCCCGGTTTCTGTCACGACCGGAAAATTCAGCTGGCTGGACGATGTCAAAAAGCTGAAGCCTGCACAGTCAGACGCAGAGGAGATCGTGGAGCAGCTGGTGGCGGAATCCCGCCAGCGTGATGCAGAGCCTGCCGCGGAGGATCCGGCAGAGGCAAAGCAGGTGGATCCTGCCGATCTGCTGGAGCATATCATTACAGAGGTGCAGAATCCCCACGCACCGGAGGCGATCGTCGCGCAGGTGCTGCGGGAATCGGCAGCTGCATCTGCTGCACAGGAGCTTATTTCCGAGCCGGACGGTGAACCGGCGGCATCCGCAGAGGCACCGGAGGAGGATTCCGCGGACGAACCGGTGTATGCGCCGGAGGAACCTTTTGCAGCGGATGACGCAGATCCGGACAGCGTGCCGGAACCCGATGCTGCGGACGATTTTGAAGAAGCTGCGGAGGAACCTGCGGAATATGATGAGGAAATCGCGGAGGAGCCTGCTGACTATTATGAAGAATACGCAGATGAGCCTGCGGAATATTTTGATGATGACGCAGAGGAAACTGCGGCGTATTATGATGACGATACGGATGACGACGCAGAATATGATGATTATGATGCGGACGATGACACGGACTATGCGGACGAGGCTGCATATGAGGAATATGAGGAATACGCAGATGAGCCGGAGCCGGTGAAAAAGCCCGTGCGGAGAATGCCGGTGCATGTGCCGCCCTGCTCGGATGAGGAGGCTTCTGCGCAGTACCGCGCTGCCGTCAGGGACGGGCGTGCAGGGCTCAAAAAGCAGACACGCCGCAGCAACCGCGCATGGAACCGCGAGGCTGCGGGCATCCGTGCAAAGCTGACCGGTGAAAAAACCGCGCGTCAGACCGCAAAATGGAATGTCGGCATCTGCCTGGCAATTTTGTTCGGCACTGCAATCGGTATGCTTGTGCTGGAACGCCCGACCGTTTCCATGGAGGAAAACCGCACGCTTGCAAAGATGCCGGAATTCACGATGGAGGACTATCTCGACGGCAAATATACGGCGGGTGTCGCGGAATACTATAATGATACAGTGCCCGGACGCTCGACGCTCAAGGGCTGGGTGCAGGAGATCCGCAAGTGCATGGGCCTGCGCAGTGAGGTTTCGCTTCACGGCAGCGGCGCCGTACAGCAGCCTGTTCCCGCGGAAACGACCGTACCGGTGCAGGAAACGACCGCGCCGCGCGTGACGGCCGTCACGCTGTTCGCAGCAGGGGAATCTCCCGAAACGACCACGACGACCGCCGCGCCGGAACCGGAAGAACCGGAGCGCGAGGGCGAAATCAGCAACAATATCCTGATCGTGGACAAGCGCGGCATCATGCTGTTCGGCGGCTGGGAAACCATGGGCGAAACCTATGCGGCAAACGTCAACCGCTTCAAGGAATCGCTGCCGAATGTCAATATGTATTCGATGGTCGTGCCGACGCCCTGCTCGTATTACACGCCGGAGGATTTCCAGTATCTGATTACGAGCGAGCAGGCGAATATCGACTATATCAACCGTTCGCTGGTCAACGTCACGCCGGTGGATGTCTATTCGGCGCTGGAAAAGCACAAGGACGAGCCGATCTTCATGCGGACGGATCACCACTGGACGTCCCTCGGTGCATTCTACGGCGCAGAGGTGTTCTCTGCGGCGGCGCGTGTGCCGTTTGCGCGGATCGACGAATACGAGCGGCATTCCAAGGACGGCTACGTCGGCACGCTGTACGGCTTCTCCAATGACATCATCCTGAAAGAGAATCCGGAGGAATTTTTCTGGTATGTGCCGAAAAAGCAGTTCCGCACCGAGTATTACAACCGGTCGTTCGGCTTTGAGCGCGAGGGCGATTTCTTCATGGACATTGAGAATGTCGCGCCGGTCAGCTGGTATATGGTGTACATGGCCGGTGACGATCATGTGCTGAAAATCACCTCGGATGTCGGCAACGGCAGAAAGCTCTGCGTGATCAAGGACAGCTACGGCAATGCACTGATTCCGTGGCTGACGTCCTCGTTCGATGAGATTTATGTGATTGACATGCGGTATTTCGACCTGAATGCCGTGCAGTTTATCAAGGATCAGGGCATTACCGATGTGCTGTTTGCGATGAACAGCTTCAGCGCAAACGGCCCGAATACGGATAAGATCGAAACGATCCGCGTGCAGTGAAAAAGAAAGGAGTATGCAAAATGACAAAGGCAGAAGCAATGGAGGCTCTGACGCCGATTTTTCGCGAGGTGTTTGACGATGACAGCATCGAGCTCACGGACGAGCTGACCGCAGCAGATGTGGAGGGCTGGGACAGCGTTGAGCATTTCAACCTGATTTCGGAGATCGAGAGCGCGTTCGGCATGCGCTTTAAGATGAAGGAGGTTTCCGGCATGAAGAATGTCGGCGAGCTTGCAGAGATCGTTGCAGAGCGCGGGAGCTTATAAGGCATCGCTGCGCGGTGCAGACAGAATCCCATATCCCATAAGAGCGAAATCACAGGGCGCTGACGAAGCAGTCGGCGCCCTGAT
Organism: Oscillospiraceae bacterium; assembly: GCA_017561965.1. Lineage (GTDB taxonomy): Bacteria > Bacillota > Clostridia > Oscillospirales > Ruminococcaceae > Firm-04. The sequence continues at coordinate 192 of JAFZBC010000056.1, read as the reverse complement.
TTTTGCGGCGCGCTTTTAATCAAAATTGTGAAACAGATGGGGGCAGCGCCTTCCGCAGCCGGAAAGCTGATGAAATTGCGGTTGGAATCCGGCAAAATGATCTCAGAAAAAACGGCTTTCCGGAGCGTTCTGAACGTTGCCCGGAACCATATCTTCCAAGTGCGAAATCCGGGAAACGGTTACAAATTTCGG
>JAFZBC010000055.1:0-4723 GCA_017561965.1 Oscillospiraceae bacterium | reverse complement strand
TACGGCAATGAAGTTTACATTTCGCCCGACGGCAGCCGGCTTCTCGCATTCGGCCCGCAGAACAATACCGTCGCATGCACTTCTGACCATGTCAACAGCCCGCTGAGCAGCGTGGCAGTCCTAATCGGGAATCTCCTGCCGGAGTATTCTGTCAGCACGGAGGATGATCGGCTCATTCTCATCAGCGATCCGGCCGGAAACGAGATCAGTCAGGAGAAGGCACAGCAGATCCGCAGCCGCCTGCTCGATGAAGGGCTGATCTGGTCATTCTATCAGCCCGGCGAAGTGGCATCGGTAACGTTCATCTCGCATTACAAAGAGGGTGCGCTGTATTACTACAACTCGCCCGAGAAAAAGGGCGAGAGCCTGGAAAAAATCAAGGCATTCCTCGCGGCGCATCATCCCGACTGCTCTGCCGCAGTCACAGACGGTTCCGAAGTCGACAGAATGGATACGTCCTATATCAAGGTCACGGCGGCAGAAGGCACCGGGGATGCCGGTCTGTTCGCACTGGCCGCAGAGATCTATGAAGCGACCGGCCTGAATCCGCTGATGAACGTCCCGATTCCGGTCAAGCCGGACTATGCCGTGCGCTTTGACAGCCTTTCCGTCAAGGGCGATATGAACCTGGACAGTCAGACAGACGTTGCGGATGCCGTTATGACAGCGCGGTATCTCGCGGAGGACAAGGAAGTCAAAATCATGGACAAGGGCATGGACAATGCCGACGTCAACCGTGACAGGCAGGTCACAACCGATGACCTTGCACTCATGATGAGATCCATTGCAAAGCAGATCACACTGTAATATCAGCAGCAGCTACAAGCCGAAGCAGCACCTCTGGGGACGGGGTGCTGCTTTTTTTCGGGCGATGCCCGCCGGAATTGATCAGGGGCGCTCCGGATACCGAAAGGATTTCTTTTCGCAACTTGCTTTTTGCAGAATAATATGCTATAATAACAGTGTATGCATAATTGAAAGGAGCCTGATGCACTGTGCAGGGCATTCGCAAGCGGACATGGGCGGAAATCAACCTCGACCACGCCGCATGGAACTATCAACAGATCCGTAAGGCCGTCGATCCGTCGGCAAAGGTCTGCTGTGTCATCAAGGCCAACGGCTACGGTCACAACGCCGTCCGTCTGGCAGCGCTTTATGAAACACTGGGCGCGGATTTTCTCGCTGTTTCCAATCTGGAGGAGGCACTCCAGCTGCGGCAGGGGCAGATCTCGCTGCCGATCCTGATCCTCGGCTATACGCCGCCGGAATGCGCCGGTGTACTCGCCAAGCAGAACATTTCTCAATGTGTGTATTCCCGCAGCTACGGTGAGGCGCTCTCGCAGGCGGCCATGTCGGACGGCGTACGCGTCAAAATGCACATCAAAATTGACACCGGCATGGGCAGAATCGGTTTCCAGCACCGGAACGGACACTCCGAGCTTGCCGATGCGCTGGCGGTCTGCAAGCTGCCATGCCTGAAACCGGAGGGCATCTTCACACACTTTGCCGTTGCAGATGACGGCGAAGCCGGTGCAGCATTCACCCGCGAACAGTACGAAAACTTCATTGACGCAATCGACCGACTCGGCTGCTACGGCATCAGCTTTGCGCTCCGCCACTGCGCCAACAGCGCTGCGATCTTTGACAAGCCGGTTGCGGAGGATCTGCCGGACGTTCACCTTGATATGGTGCGTGCGGGCATCGTACTGTACGGCCTTGCGCCGTCCGGCCTGACGCGGAACCTTCCCGAGCTAAAACCGGTCATGGCGCTGAAAAGCGTCATCTCCCATATCAAGACGATCCAGCCGGGCGATACGGTCAGCTACGGCAGAACCTATACCGCGGATTCCCCGCGAACCGTCGCTACTGTCCCGATCGGCTATGCAGACGGCTTCTGGCGGCTGAACGGCTGCGGCAGCTGCAAAATGCTCGTCCGTGAGCAGCTCTGTCCGGTGATCGGCCGGGTCTGCATGGATCAGCTGATGCTGGATATCACCGACGCAAAGGGCATCTCGGTCGGGGATATTGTCACGGTATTCGGTGACGCCGCCGGGCTCTGCTCCGCAGATCAGATCGCGGAAAACACCGGCACGATCAATTACGAGGTCGTCTGCGCTGTCGGAGAGCGCGTCCCGCGGTTCTTTTTGCAGGACGGCGTTCCCGTGGATGTTTCGGACAATATCTGGAAGCGCTGAACACATGATACGAAAAAGGAGAACGCTGCTATGTCCAATCAAAAAATCAGAAGTCTTGTTTACACCGCGATTTTCATTGCACTGCTCGGCTCGGGACTGTGGTTTCTGCTGTTCCGCGCGGACGGTCTGACCGTGGACTCCGCAAAGGAATACTACGCGGAAAATCAGGCGGCATTCAATGACATTGCATCCTACATGACGGAGAAACATCTCATTGCGGACGTCACGGCTGTTCCGACCCCGGACGAGCATTTCGGGATTCAGTCTGAGGATTCCGACGCATACCGTTCTTTCTATGAAAACCTCATCAACCGGATGCGCGTCGCCTGCAAACGGATCAATTCGACCGGCGATTCCGTGGAATTCTATATGCCTGCAAAGGGCGGTCTGCTCTGCCGGCGCCATGCCGTGCTGATTTACGGCGAACCCGGGAACGGCATCGGAGATTCCGCACCGCTCCCGCTCAACAAGGATGGCTGGTACTACTGCCTGGTCAGCGGCAAGCCGTAAGGCGGGAGGAACAGAGCATGGTTCATATCGGCAACGACTGGGACGCGCTGCTCGCGCCGGAATTTGCATCGGAATCCTATCAGAAGCTGCGGCAGTTCCTGATTCAGGAATACCGCACCAAGCGCATTTATCCGGATATGTACGATATTTTCAACGCACTGAAATACACGCCGTATGCCAATGTCAAATGCGTGATTCTCGGGCAGGATCCCTATCACGGAGAGGGACAGGCGCACGGCCTGAGTTTTTCCGTCCGGAAGGGAATTGAGCCGCCGCCCTCACTCGTCAATATTTTCAAGGAGATCTATGATGACACGGGCATTGACAACCGGAACGGCCCCGGCGATCTGACCTACTGGGCAAAGCAGGGCGTGCTGCTGCTCAATGCGGCACTGACCGTCCGTGCCGGACAGGCCAATTCGCATCACGGCATGGGCTGGGAACAGCTGACCGATGCGATCATCCGGCTGCTGAACGAACGCGAACAGCCAATGGTCTTTCTGCTGTGGGGCAGCTATGCCAGAGCCAAGGCCTCGCTGATCACAAACCGGAATCATCTGATCTTACAGTGTCCGCATCCGAGCCCGCTTTCGGTCTATCGCGGCTTTTTCGGGTGCAGACATTTCTCGAAAACGAACGCATTCCTCACCGCGCACGGCATGACGCCCATTGACTGGCGGGTAGCACCGTAAACGGTGCAGGACAAATGATTTCGGCCGGACGCAGCGAAGATGACCACAGATCTGCAATCCCGGAAATCATGCAATCTATAAAAGCGGGGCAGCCCGCATGAGGTGTATATGAAAGCAATTCAGTTATTTGAAAAGAAGCCGGTGCTCTCCTTCGAGGTGTTCCCGCCGAAGCCGAATGTCCCGATCGGGAGCATTTACGAAACGCTGGAGGCACTGAAAGAGCTGCATCCGGATTTCATCAGCGTCACCTACGGCGCAGGCGGCTCCGTGCCGGGCGCCTCGACTGCGGAAATCTGCGAAACGATCCAGAACCGTCACGGCATTCCGTCCATTGCACACCTTCCGTGCATCAATGAAACAAAGGGATCCGTGCTGGAAAAGCTGGAGATTTTCCGCGCCAAAGGTGTGCAGAACATCCTTGCGCTCCGCGGCGACCGTAATCCCGCGGTCGAACCGAAAAACGATTTCCGCTATGCATCCGACCTGATCGCGTTCCTGCGGGAGCACGGCGATTTTGACATTGCCGCCGCCTGTTATCCCGAGGGGCATCCGGAAGCGCAGGATCTTGATACAGACATTGCGCACCTGAAAGAAAAGGTCGATGCGGGCGCGTCACACCTGATCTCCCAGCTGTTCTATCACAATGCGGATTTCTTTGCATTTCTGGATAAAACTGCACAAAAGGGCATTTCCGTTCCGGTCGAGGCGGGCATCATGCCGGTGACCTCGAAAAAGTCCATTGAGCGCATGGTTTCGCTCTGCGGCGCGTCGATCCCGAACCGGCTTGCAAAGCTCATGGCGCGGTATTCCGACGATCCGACCTCACTGAAAGCTGCCGGCCTGGAATATGCGATCATGCAGATCATTGAGCTGCTCGAAAACGGTGCGGACGGCATCCACATTTACACGATGAACAACCCGGATGTCGCGCGCTACATCATGGAGCAGATTGCGGAGGACGTCCCGAGATGACGCCCGCCGACCTCTCCCGCGACGAGATCCTGATGTTTCTGAACACGCCGGAACCGGGCGGGCATCTTTCGGACATGCTGGACGAATGCACCGCCGCGCTCTGCAAAGCCGCGCAGCCGCGCACGATCTACCGTGTGCTGCCGGTCGAACATACGGAAAACGGCGTCACGCTCGGCGGACTGCCCCTGCAAGGAGCGGACATTGCGCTGCACCTGACCGGATGCACAGAAGCCGTACTGCTTGCCGCAACGCTCTCTGCACCGGTTGACGCGCTGATCCGCCGCGCAGAGGTCACGGATATGACGAGAGCAGTCATGCTCGATGCAGTCGCGGGTGCGGCCGTCGAGCACATCT
>JAFZBC010000054.1:0-3492 GCA_017561965.1 Oscillospiraceae bacterium | reverse complement strand
CAAACCGGTTCGCTCTTTTTATTTAATCATATCGCATGTTGCCATACATTTGGAATATCATACCGCAGTTTCGCGGATTGTGCGTAAATGTACGCATAACGTCATAGCGCGAAATTGCCGGCGCGGACTCCGCGCTTATTCCCACTCGATCGTCGCGCAGGGCTTCGGGGTGAGATCATAGAGCACGCGGTTGACGTTCTCGACCTCAGCTGTAATGCGGGCAGTGATATGCTGAAGCAGGGCAAACGGCACATCCTCAACCGTTGCGGTCATGGCGTCCTTGGTGTTGACCGCGCGGATAATGACCGGATACGCAAAGGTGCGCTTGCCTTCCTTGACGCCGACGGACTTGAAATCCGGGACGGCTGTAAAATACTGCCAGACCTTGCCTGCCAGGCCGTTTTTCTCAAATTCTTCGCGGAGGATTGCGTCGCTCTCGCGGACAGCTTCCAGACGGTCACGCGTGATTGCGCCGAGGCAGCGCACGCCCAGACCCGGACCCGGGAACGGCTGACGGTAAACCATGTTGTCCGGCAGACCCAGCGCTTTGCCGACCACTCTCACCTCATCCTTGAACAGGAGCTTGACCGGCTCGACCAGCTCAAACTGCATGTCCTCCGGCAGACCGCCGACATTGTGATGCGCCTTTACGCCGTCGCTTTCGAGAATGTCGGGATAGATCGTGCCCTGTGCCAGGAACTCGATGCCGTCCTGCTTGCGCGCTTCCTCCTCGAACACACGGATGAACTCTGCGCCGATAATCTTGCGCTTCTTCTCCGGTTCTGCGACGCCCGCCAGCTTATCGAGGAAGCGGTCAACGGCATCCACGTAAACGAGGTTCGCGTTCATCTGGTTGCGGAATACTTCGATGACCTGCTCCGGCTCGCCCTTGCGCAGCAGACCGTGATTGACATGGACACAGACGAGCTGCTGTCCGACGGCCTTGATCAGCAGTGCCGCGACAACCGAGCTGTCCACGCCGCCGGAGAGTGCAAGCAGCACCTTCTTGTCACCGATCTGCGCGCGCAGCTCCTTGATCTGCTCGTCGATGAATGCCTGTGCAAGTGCCTCGGTGGTAATGCGCTCCATGCTTTCGGGTCTTACATTTGAACTCATAATAATCCTCCTGTCCTGTTTGTATAAAAATCGGGTATTATTATTATAGCACATTATACTGAAAAGTGCAATGGGAGAATTGTAAAAAAACGACCGCAGTATTCTTTTTGATACAGCACGGCCTGCCGGAGAACTTCAGATCAAAATGGAGGGCGGCACTGTCGCCATACAGCACATCATTTCAGAAGCTGCAACGGGGAGGCCCTTTATTTTTTTCAGATCATAAACGAAAAACACCCCTTTAATAGGGATGCTTTTCACGAATGTCAGATGAGGAATGCCTCTGTTACGACGTTTCACTATGTGATGCGGGTAACAGGACTTGAACCTGCACGGATTGCTCCGCCAGAACCTAAATCTGGTGCGTCTGCCAATTTCGCCATACCCGCAAATGAACGCTGCCGTCTTTCCGGCAGACATATCATTCATATTATACCAACTTTCGCAATATTTGTCAAGCGACAGCACAAAAAACAGCAGGGCTGCCCGGATGATCCGGACAGCCCTGTATCATTGCAATTAAGCCTTGCCGACGGAACCGAACAGCTCCATCTTTTCCTTGACGGTTGCCTTGATTGCCTCAAAGCCCGGAGCGAGCAGCTTGCGCGGATCGAAGCCCTTGCCCTGGAGATCCTTGCCTTCCTCGATGTACTTTCTGACAGCCTTCTGGAATGCCCACTGGCACTCGGTGTTGACATTGATCTTTGCAACGCCGAGGGAGATGGCCTTCTTGATCATCTCATCCGGGATGCCGGTGCCGCCGTGCAGAACGAGCGGCATATCGCCGACCTTCTCCTTGATCGCTGCGAGAGTCTCAAAGCTGAGGCCTTCCCAGTTATCCGGATACTTGCCGTGGATATTGCCGATACCTGCTGCCAGCATGGTCACGCCGAGATCTGCAACAGCCTTGCACTCATCGGGATCTGCGCATTCGCCCTTGCCGATGACGCCGTCCTCTTCGCCGCCGATCGCGCCGACCTCAGCCTCCAGGGAGATGCCGAGCACGTCGCAGGTGTTGACGAGCGCAGTGGTCTTTGCAATGTTCTCCTCGATCGGATAGTGGGAGCCGTCGAACATAATGGACGAGAAGCCGGCGTTGATGCAGGCCTTTGCGCCCTCAAAGGTGCCGTGGTCGAGGTGCAGAGCGACCGGAACGGTGATGCCCAGCTCATTGATCATACCCTTGACCATACCGACGACGGTGGTGTAGCCGCACATATACTTGCCTGCGCCCTCAGAAACACCGAGGATGACAGGAGAGTTCAGCTCCTGCGCGGTCAGCAGGATCGCCTTTGTCCATTCGAGGTTGTTGATGTTGAACTGACCGACAGCGTACTTGCCGTCGCGTGCCTTGTTCAGCATTTCTTTTGCAGATACCAGCATTGATAATTCCTCCTAATAACCTTTTGCCGGTTGCCCGGCAGATTCAGCGGGATATGCGTCCGCATATTTCACCACATATCATTATACACGATTTCGGCATAAATTGCAATAGGCATTGTGAATGAATTATCAAACATCCGAAAACAAGCTCTGTATGCAATGGACAATCCGAAAAATCCGCACGCTGCTGCATAAACCTGCGGGAACGGTGCATACTCAAAGCACTTACATTTTTATCGGAGGCGTATCTATGAAACAGGCGATCGGGATGCTGCTCTGGCTGCTGTTGGCGGCCGCAGCTGCATCGGTATATCAGACGGCAGAAGCACGCAGGATGCTGGAGCAGCGCATCATCCGGCTGCATATCCTCGCAAACTCCGACACGACGGCAGATCAGACGGACAAGTTGCTGGTGCGGGACGCGATCCTTGCGCGGGCAGAGGAATGGATCCCCGCAGGCGCAGATGAAGCCGTCTGCCGGAATGCGCTGAATGCGTCGCTCGGCGAGATCCGGGAAACCGCGGAGCAGGCGCTGCGCAAAGCGGGCTGTGCCGATCCGGTGACGGTCAGCTTCGGGACGGAGGCGTTCCCGGCGCGCAGCTACGGACATTTTACGCTGCCGGCGGGAGATTACAGCGCCCTGCGCATTGAGATCGGTGCCGGAACGGGGCAGAACTGGTGGTGCGTGATGTATCCGTCACTCTGTATTCCTGCGGCCTCGGATCCGGCGGATGCGCTCCCTGCGGATGCCCTTTCGCTCGCATCGCAGCCGGAAAGCTATGAGCTCCGGCTGAAATGTGCGGATGTCTGTGTTTCCGCATGGCGCAGGCTCCGCCGGGCGCTCCGAGAAACGGAAAAGCCCGCCTCTCCGGAGGGAGAAGCGGGCAGCGAAGATCAGCAGCCGCAGCCGCCGTTGTTGCAGCCGCAGCCATTGCCGCAGCCGTTCCCGCAGCACGAGAACAGAAGAATCAGAATGATGATCCACCAGAGGTT
>JAFZBC010000053.1:0-6268 GCA_017561965.1 Oscillospiraceae bacterium | reverse complement strand
TATCCGCCGGTGCAAGGTTGACAATGCAATTTGAGGTCGGGAACACGATCCCGCAGGTATACAGTGCAGACTTGATGCGCTCGCGGCTCTCCTGTACGGCGGTATCCGCAAGCCCGACGATTTCAAAGCGCGGGAGCCCCTTGTTCACGGAAATCTCCACATCGACGGGAAATGCATTCAGTCCGAACAGCCCGAGGCTGCTTACTTTTGCAAACAATCAGCTCACCGCCTCTGTCAGTTGAATTCTTCTGCCGGAGGGATGCATCAGCTCAGCGGATGCTCCTCTCTGGCCTTTTTCATCGCTGCCATGCGCGCCCGCACCTCTGCGGGATCCGGCAGCTGGGACACGTCGCCCTTGACGGTTGCATGGGACGGCGCGGCTGTCATATCCATGAGCAGATCCGCAGCGGAAACCTGCGGCAGTGCGTCAACGCTCTTTTCTTTGACGCCGCCTTCTGCCTCGGAAAAGCCCTCCAGCGTCACGTCGCCGGTGATTTCCGGCACGGGCAGCGGCGCACGGGCGGTGCCGAGCGCAGCATCCAGACCGAATGCGGATGCATCCACCTCCGGCAGACGCACCTCCTCCGGGAATCTGATCGCATACGGATCCGGCTGTGCGGGCGCCTCCGGCACCGGCATTTCCTGAGCGGAAGGCACCGGCGGTCCGCCGATCGTATCCATATTCTGGGACGCCTTTGCCCTGGCAGCGATGACGTCCTTGGGCAGCTCATATCTTGCGGGCTGGGATGCCTCCGGCGAGAACAGCGGATAGCCCGGTTCATCCTTCAATGCATCCTCTGTGTGGAAAATCACCTGTGCCCAGATGTTCAGACCGATTCCGGACAACAGGAAGAAGATATTGAATGCCGCAAAGCTCTGGCTCAGATGCAGGCCGAAGTAGAGTGCAAGCAATAAGCACAGGATGATATAGAGAATGCCCGGAATCCGCACCTCGCGGTAATTCAGCCAGCCGACCAGTGCGGTTGCAAGGCCGAGCAGGATCTGAAAAACGCCCGACGTGAACGCGACATAAAAAATCGCGGAGCCGTGCATCTGATCCTTCATCGCGGATGCGGCACCCGCCATAAAGGACGTGCCGAATATGATTGCGCCGAGAATGAAAAGTGCCCAGAAGCAGCGTTTGCGGTTGGTGTCGTTTTCCGCTTTTTTCAAGCGGTTCGATTCAAAACGCGCCTCCATTTCCCTTGACATGGCCATAGTTGTTCTCCTTTTGTTTCCGTATCCGCATTATCTGCGCTTTTTCTTGCCGCCGCTGCGGGGCTGCTGCTTTGCAGCGGCATTCTGCGGCTTCGGAGCAGCCTGTTCCGCCGGTGCGGCTGCCGCTGCATCGGATTTGAGCGCATTGGCCTTTGCGATCGCTTCTTCCAGGAGCGCCTTTGCTTTGGCCTCTGCCTGCGCGAGAATCTCATCGGGGGTTTCCGCCGCTGCGGAAGCATCAGCAGAAGGTGCAGCGTCGGCGGTCAGATCGCTCATTTCCGGAGCGGGCGCAGCTGCCTGTTCAGCGGGTGCCTCTGCGGCCGGAGCCTGCTGCTCCTGCGCGGCCTTCTCCTGATTCTGCACCTTTCCGATCTGCTTTTGCAGCTCAGCTGCCAGTGCAAGACCGGCCTCGCCGTCCGATTCCGGGGAATCCTCCGGATTCTTTTTCAGCTTGCGGAGCGAATAGTCTGCGGAGAGCTTCTTCTTTTTCTTACTGAAGCGATCCCCCTTGTGCGCCATGAGCGTCTGCACCACAAAATCCGAATTGGACATATCCAGCTTCTCGTGGAATTCCGGATAGCCCTCCATCTGTGCGAGGGATTCCTCATGCGAAAGTTCGCGGATGGAGAAGAAATAGAACACAATGCCGATCGCGCCGATCAGGCCGGTGATATAGTCCAGGCGGACAATGCCGACGATCGTGACAACGACATACCACATTTCCAGAATGATATTCAGGGAACGGAAATTCGCCCATGCAAGATAACCGAGAAGGATAATCACCATTGCAGTGATGATCTGGAAGATACCGTCGGAAAGCACTGCCATGGACTCATTGATCCCGGCTGCACCGGAAAAGCTCAGCCAGTCAAAGCCGCCGATATACACACGGAATACTGACAGCAGACATACAAAAATGCAGATCGCCAGATTACAGAAGAATGTGCGGCGGTGAACATGCTCAATATCATGCATCTGCATCCGGCAGTATTCGTAGTGGGATTCGTCCTTTTCAAAATGAACGATCTTCGGTTTTTCTTCTTCAAAGGGATTCATAGTTTGATTCTGATTTGCCATTGTGGTCGCCGTCCTTTCATACTATAATAATAACAAACTGTCCGTTCGGAGCGTTCAGAGCTCCTCCATTTTTCCGGGCTCGCCGGAGGTGCTGACCGGTGCCTGAAAGCTGCCGACTGCCTGATCGCTGCGTTCGTGATAGCCGTGCAGCGCTGCGGTCAGCACCGGTGTATTCTCGTGCTCGTCGAGCAGGTCGCCCATGGCGCCGTGTACTTCCGCGTCAGCAGGTCTGCGCGCACCGCTCAGTTCCGCGCGGACGCGTGTTTTCCGCTCCGCATTGACTCTGCGCTCGGCCATCTCGGAATAGGGAATGCGGAACAGCGGGAAGCCCTCCTCATCCTCCAGCTTGCTCCAGAAAAATGCGCCGATTGCGGCGGGAATCAGGAGAAAGCAGAAGATGATGATGCCCGGGGTCTGGCCGATGAATGCCAGCAGGATCAGACCGCCTGCCGCTGCGAGAATGTATTTCAGATTTCTGCTGTATGCCGAGAACGTCGTAACGGCGGTAGCGGCAAGCATCAGCAGCGTCTGAATGAGATCTCCGTATCCGGATCCGGTCATGATGTCACGCGCCGCGTAGAGAATGGATATCAGCGCAAAGATGAAAATACAGATTGCAATCAGCGCGGGAACCCCGCACAGATAATCACAGCGGCGCTTTTTTTTGCGCAGCGCAATATACCGCCGTTCGCGTTCGTCGTCTGTCAGACAGCTCGCCATAAACATCCCTCCGTTTCCGGCAGCAAGCTCAAAATATAAATACTCCATTCTATTATATCACACTTTTCGGAAAATGTAAATGCCGCAGACAGATTTTTTCACCGGAATCCGGCACATTTTGCGCAGGACAAGCCGTCGGCGGCTGGCACAGCGGAACGTGAAGCGCGGGCAGCGGCTGTTTGCCGTAAAATACCCCCTTGTCATGCGCGGAAAATCGTGCTATAATAGGCGGTGATCCCGGAAACCGCGGCGCACATCTGCATGCAGCCTGTGTACCGGATTGAATCAGCGATTTCCCGGCAAAATATCAAACGAAAGGATCCTTTTGCCATGATTTTTTATTTTACTGGAACCGGCAATTCCCTTGCCGCAGCAAAAGCGCTCGCGGAGGACGGCGAGCAGCTCGTCAGTATTGCGGAGGCCAACAAGACCCGTGCGTATACCTACACATTCAAAAAAGGCGAGCGCCTCGGCATTGTGTTCCCGGAATACTGCTCCACGGTGGGCAAGCCTGTGCTGGACTTCGTGCGCAGTCTGGAAATCAAAGGCCATCCGTACTGCTTCGCGGTGATCACCTGCGGCGGTGTGGTCAGCTTTGCGGCCGGTCTGCTCCGGCATGAGCTGGCGGAGCGCGGCATCCGGCTGCATTACGCGACCTTTGTCCGGATGCCGAACAACGCCATTACCTATATGGAAACGCCGCCTGAGGACAAGCGTCAGCGGCTGCTTGCAAAGGCGGAGGTGCGCTTTGCCGAATTGAAGGAAAAGCTGAAAAAGCATCCTGTGAAGCCGGTACGCGGCGGCCTGCTTGCGACGGCGTTCCAGCCTGCGCTCCGCAAATCCAGTTCCACAGTGCCGTTCCGCGCAGAGGACAGCTGCACCGGCTGCGGTGCCTGCGCAAAGCGATGTCCCGAGGATGCGATCCGCATGGAGAACGGCAGGCCGGTCTGGGTCAAGGCGACCTGCGCCATGTGTACCGCGTGTCTGAACCGCTGTCCGGCCGGTGCGATCGAGTACGGCGACAAATCAGCAGGCAGGGCGCGCTATGTCCATCCGGATCTTCGGTAAAGCAGACAACGGACATGCTGTGCCGGATCTTCCGGATGCACTGTTTATTATGACAAAACACGCTTAACTAAAATGATATTGCGCCTGAAATCCGCCCGTCTGCTCCTTAATTCTGAATGTTATTTGAGGAAACATGAAGATTTTATGAAGCTACTTGTATTTTCAAGTTGAATATGTTATGATATGCAATGGTAAATCAGAAAAGAATCAGCAGAATACCTGCCGGAGCAATCCGGCAAATGAGGATCGCATGAACCGGATACGTTTCCGGAGCGCGGGGATTCCCCTGCTCTGCAGCCTGACAGTTTTTGCACTGTTTCTGATCTTCAACGCCGTGTACGGCATTTTTCCGTGCGGCAGCAATACCGTCGTCTGGTGCGATATGGAGCAGCAGGCCGTTCCGCTTCTGATGCAGCTGAAACAGCAGCTCATGAGTGGCGAGGGGATAAGCTACTCCGCGCTGGATGCAGGCGGGATGCAGTTTTACGGCGTATTCTTCTTTTTCCTCAGCAACCCGCTTTCCTTTCTCATTCTGCTGACGGATCTGCCTGCTGACAGGCTCGCAGTTCTGCTCGTGATTGTCAAGCTGTCGCTCTCCGCGGGAACGGCGGCGGTCTGGTTCCGGTATCGCATTGCAAAGCTGCCGGATGTGATGCAGCTGCTGCTCGCCGTGATGTACGGCTGTTCCGGCTACGGTCTGTTCTACTATCAGAATCTGATGTGGCTGGACATCATGCTGACGGCGCCGCTTCTGCTCTGTGCGCTCCGGCATCTGCTGAAAACGGGAAAGGCGCTGCCCTATGCGGCGATGCTCTCCGTGACGGTGATCCTGTGCTTTTACCTCGGCTGGATGACTGTGCTGTTCGTGCTGCTGTATACGGCGCTCTCCGTGCGGTTTACGGTTCCGGCGGAGCAGCGCGGGAAAACGGCGGCGCGCTTTTTCGGTGCAAGCATCCTTGCTGCCTGCGTGACGGCCTTTGTCTGGCTGCCGTGTCTGCTGCAAATCATGCATTCCGGACGCAGCGGCAAGCTGCTGGAGGATCTGATGCAGCCGGAGCTGTTCCGTCATCTGTCTGACAAGATCTGCGTGCTCGGTGCGGCGTGCATCGGATTTGCGGTGCTCCCGCTGATCTGGATTCCGCTGAAGCCCTGTACGCCGGAAACACGCCGGAACAGAAGGCTCTTTCTTCTGCTGGCGGCAGCGGCGCTGCTGGATCCGGTCAATCAGATCTGGCACGGCGGCAGCTATCAGGCTTTCCCGCTGCGGTGGGGCATGTATCCGATCCTGCTGATGCTGACGCTCGCGGGTGAGCAGCTCTCGGAGGACGCGTGCATTCCCGGCGATACCCGCAAAACGGCGCATCCGCTTCTGCCGGTGGCCGGCATTCTGCTCGCAGCGGCGGCGGCTTTCGTGCTGCATGTGTATGCGGGCGGTCTTCTGCGCTCCTATGTTTCAAGCCTGTGGGTCAGTCCGGAGCACGCACTCTGTATGCTCGGCTGGTGCTTTCTTGCGACCGTGCTCTATTGCTGGGCTGTTACGGCCTATCAGCAGCGAACCTTTTCTCTCCGCGGCTGTGCGGGCTTTTTTTCGGTGCTGTTCCTGCTGGAGTTTTCGCTGAGTTACAGCGCATATTTCGGCAGCACGGCCGACAGCGGTGCGGTCATTGCACAGACTGCGGCTGTGGCAGACAGCTTTACGCCGGAGGAGCCTGCGGCAAGGCTGAAGCTGACGCGCAAGTATACCCACGCCAATATGCTCGGTGCGGTCGGATATCCGACGACGGCGCATTACACCTCTCTGACGCGCGCGGATTATCTGCAAGGCATGAAGCGGTTCGGTTACAGCTCCTACTGGATGGAGGTTCCCTCCACCGGCGGCACGCTGCTTTCCGATGCGCTCTGGAATATCCGGTATCTGCTCGGCAGTCCCTATGATTTTCCGCCGTGGACAGAGCCCGTCTGCACAGAGGGCACGTTTTCCGTGGTGAAAAGCCGGATGACGCTGCCGTCTGCATTCCTGACAGACGCTGCGCCGGAGGAGATCGCGGAGCTGCCCGACGGAAGCCGCATGGCTGTGCAGCAATATCTGGCTGAGCGGTTTCTCGGCGTTCAGGATGCGGTGGTTCCCTACGAACCGACTGCGCTGAACGGCGTGACGCTCGATGCATCGGAAACCGGTGCAGTC